>NZ_KV813705.1:242178-257545 GCF_001813685.1 Rothia sp. HMSC061E04
CCCCCCCCCCGCTCACCTCCGCAGGGCTTTTGTTGCCTCTCCCCTATGCCCGCTACTCCCCTATACCGCCAAGTCTTCTAATCGGCGGGCGGCGGTGCTGGTCTACACCGTAGGCGGGGGGACTACGGGCATGAGCGCGGGGTCTTCAAATTCTTGGACCTGGCGGTCGAATTCCCAGACGCGGCGCAGAGCGCAGAACTTGTACCAGTTGCGTTCGAGCACGGCGGGGTTTGCCTGCTGCGGTAGCACCTGCGTTTCCCCGAGGGCTACGCCCATGAGGACGGGCGCGTCGCCGTATTTCCAGGGTTCCCAGGTGCCTTCGTCGGGGTCGACGATGGATTCTTCGGCTTTGAGTCCGGCAACGAGCTGCATGACGACTTTTTCGTCGAGTGCTTTGACGCGGCCGCGTTTGTCGGTGCCTTTGGTTTTGTAGTCGATGATGCAGGTTCGGCCCGCGATTTCTGCGACGAGGTCGAGGGTGCCCGCGTAGCCGACGGTGTCGTTCCAGATGGTGACTTCGGCGGCGAGGGGGCGGGGTTTGAAGGCTTCCCACCATTCGTCGAAGCGGTCGGCGTAGGCTTGTTCGCCGTTGATGATGAGCTGTTCGCGGCTTTCGTCGAGGTTGTGTTCGCGTCCCATGGCGCGTAGGGCGACGGCTTCGGCGTAGTTGTGGACGCGGTCGCCTCGGGCGGCGGCTGCGTCGCGGTATCGTTCGGAGGCGCTGGCTGCGTCGCGGATGATGGCGAATTTGAGGCCGTGGGATCCGGTGGCGCGGTAGGCGCGCTGGTCTTCGAGGGCGGCTTTGGCGGCCATGTACCCGTGCCAGCCGCTGAGGTCGTTGGCGTGCTGCCCGATGACGGTGGTGATGGAGGGGACGAGGGGCTCTCCTCCGCGGACGCGCGCGTACATGCGTCCGTAGTCGGTGGCTGCGGCGAGTTCGGGTGTTGTCACGGGGTACCTCATTCTCGGGTGGTTGTGTCCGCCGCTGGGTTTGTACTGCGTGTGGGCACAAATACCGGTGGGCATAATAAAACCCCCGTTCCTTGAAACGGGGGTTATTTGGTGCGTGATACTGGGTTCGAACCAGTGACCTCTTCGGTGTGAACGAAGCGCGCTACCACTGCGCCAATCACGCTTACGGATAAGACTATACCGAGGCTTGGGATGAAGGTCAAATTTTGCGCTCGCCTTTTTTCTTTTCCGCCGAGAAGCCACTTGTGTTTCGAAAAGCCACCATAATGGTGGCTTCTCGAAACACTTGTGGCTTTTCGAGGAGATTCTTCTTCTCTGCTCATGCGCTGCTTCCTCCTATTGAGGTGGCTGCAGGTTCAGTAATGACTTATGGACTCTGGTCATGAGTTACGGACTGTGGGGCTGGGGTAGCGTCTTGAGGGATAGCTTTTAACCATGGCTGAAGTCGCTAAGTCATGACCGAATCTAAAACCAGTTTCACCAGATAAACAAATAAACCCCCAGTCAGAAGACTGAGGGTTTATTTCCTAGTGGTGACCCCAACCGGTTTGTAACGGTGACGGAGGGGCATGATGCCGAGCGCGCGAGGGATTCCATCATGCCCCGGAGTGCCGCGACGTAAGGAGCGGCGCCGTGAGAGGCTCACGGCGGCACCATAGAATCTAAAAGGTCTTCCGACAGATACAGATATAAACAAAAAAGCCTGGCTTCCGAAGAAACCAGGCTTTTTTCCTAGTGGTGACCCCAACCGGATTTGAACCGGTGTTGCCGCCGTGAGAGGGCGGAGTACTAGGCCGCTATACGATGGGGCCGCAACCTCCGTTAGGAGGTTAGCTGGGATACCAGGACTCGAACCTAGAACAAAGGAACCAGAAACCTTCGTGTTGCCAATTACACCATATCCCATTACCGTTCCGTTTTTCGCCTTTCGGCTTTTCACCGGAACGAGTAATAACTATACGGGTCTTTCTGGAGGCGTGCAAGCCGAAATCTGGAGAGCCGCCTCACATTCACGGTTTTATGCCCGCTACTTCCCTGTGTTTCCGGGGTTTTTGGGGTTAAAAAGTTTTTTAAATTTCTTCAAAAAGAGGGTTTTGGAGCCGATTTTCACCCTCCAAAGCAGCTCCGAGGGGACTTGGAGAGTAGTTTTACCCCCCCCCCGCACGCTTTGAGCCCCAAATTTTTTTGAAGATTTTTCCTGTATTGCCTCCCGATAGCCAGATGACCGGACAGTCAGGTCGTCAGATAGCCCGGCAGCCAGCACCCAGGTAGCCAGGTAGTCAGAGGTAGCCAGGTAGTCAGATAGCCTGACAGCCAGACCACCCAAGCAACCACCTCGGAAAAGATCGCGGGGCCCCCGCGCCCCACATCTCCAAAAACCAAACCTCCCGGAGACAGTAAAAACCCTGAGACAGCAAAACCCAGAGACAACAAAAAGCCCCGAGGCGAACCTCGGGGCTTCAGTGGAGCGGTTGACGAGACTTGAACTCGCGACATCCACCTTGGCAAGGTGGTGCTCTACCAACTGAGCTACAACCGCATGTTTTTGCTTTGAACTTTTCAGTTCGTCGCAACAACAGGTACTACTATACGAGCCTTTGCCGGGGTGCGCAAACTAAATTCTTGCCATACTCCCCAAAATGGAGCCATATTCACCCCAACAAAACATACTGAATAGTAGTTTTACAGGAAACATCCATCACAAAAAATATTCTCAAATTTATGAAAAATCCCCTTATCCGTCGGGTTTCTTTCAGACCTTTCGGTCGTCTGATTCCCGCTGGATAAGGGGATTCTCTTAAACGTGGGTTCTCGCCGGGCTCTCACAGCACGCGCCGCAGATGCCTGCGAGCGCGCCAGGAGGAGCAGCACCGAAAGCGGCTAGAGCTTAGTCGCTACTACCGCCGGAGTCGCCTCCACCGGAATCACCGCCGCCAGAGTAGTCGGAGCTGCTGTAGCTGCTGTAGTCCGAACTGCTGGAGCTTCCGGCGTCGAAGTCGCCCGCGTCCGGGTCGGGGCCCGGGTCCACGAAGTCGTCTTCTTCCTCTTCTTCGTCCGAAGAGTCAGAAGAGTCCACGACAGACGACGAGGTGCTCACGTCGCCACCGCGAGCCGCGTTCTGCATGGCGCGTGCCTCCAGGAACGCGGTCACGTAGGCGAGCGCCGCACCGGCAATAATGATGACGACCATCCATACGGAGCGGTCAAAGCCTGCAATGTAGGCGAACAGCCAGATAATGCAGGCGTTGGTGAGCGCCATGAGGGTGCCCTTGAACAGCGCCTTGCCAATGATGGATTGGTTATTCGGCTGGCTCATGGTTAGCTCAGTTCAGCGGCAAGCTTGCGCAGGCGTGCGAGGGAGGATTCCTTGCCCAGGATTTCCATGGATTCGAACAAGGGCGGGGAGATGCGCTCACCGGACACTGCGATACGCACGGGGCCGAATGCGAGGCGCGGCTTGATTTCCAGGCCGTCGACGATTGCGGCGCGCAGGGCTGCCTCAATGTTGGCGGCGGTGAAGTCCTCGAGGGGCTCCAGAGCCTCGATTGCGGCGGCGAGGACCTGCGGTGCGGATTCCTTGAGCTGCTTGCGTGCGTCGTCTGCGGTGCTGATTTCTTCGTCAGCCTTGAAGAGGAATGCGAGCAGGCCGGGTGCTTCGCCGAGCAGCTGCATACGCTCCTGGACGAGGGGTGCAGCTTCGGTGAGGACCTGCTCCTGGCGCTCGGTGAGGGTTTCGCCGAGTACGCCTGCAGCCTGCAGGTACGGGATGAGGCGGTCGCGGAAGTCCTTGGGGTCGAGCGCACGGATGTGGTCGCCGTTGATGGACTCTGCCTTCTTCACGTCGAAGCGTGCGGGGTTGGCGACAACGTCGTGTACGTCGAAGTGCTCGACGAGCTCGTCGATGCTGAAGACGTCCTGGTCTGCGGAGAGGGACCAGCCCAGCAGGGACAGGTAGTTCAGCAGGCCTTCCTTGATGAAGCCGGAGTCGCGCAGCAGGAAGAGGTTCGACTCGGGGTCGCGCTTGGAGAGCTTCTTATTGCCCTGGCCCATGACGTAGGGCAGGTGGCCGAATTCGGGGATGAAGCTGGTCACGCCGGTGTCGATGAGTGCGCGGTAGAGCGCGATCTGGCGCGGGGTGGAGGAGAGCAGGTCTTCGCCGCGCAGCACGTGGGTGATGCCCATGAGTGCGTCGTCGACGGGGTTCACGAAGGTGTACAGCGGGTCGCCGTTGGAGCGGACGACCACGTAGTCGGGCACGGTACCGGCCTTGAAGGTGATTTCACCGCGAACGAGGTCGTTGAAGGTGATGTCTTCGTCGGGCATGCGCAGGCGCCACACGGGCTTACGGCCCTCGGCGCGGTAGGCTTCCTTCTGCTCTTCGGTGAGGTTGCGGTCGTAGTTGTCGTAGCCGAGTTGCGGGTCCTGACCGGCTGCCTTGCGGCGTTCCTTCACCTCGTCGGGGGTGGAGAAGTCTTCGTACACGTAGCCGCCTTCAACGAGCTTTTCGAAGATCTCGTTGTAGATGCCTGCGGTCTTACGCTCGGACTGGCGGTAGGGCTCGTGGGGGCCGCCGACGCCGACGCCTTCGTCCCAGTTGATGCCGAGCCAGTGCAGGGATTCGAGCACCTGGTTGAACGACTCTTCGGAGTCGCGTGCTGCGTCGGTGTCTTCGATGCGGAAGATCAGCTTGCCGCCGGTGTGGCGTGCGTACGCCCAGTTGAAGAGGGCGGTGCGGACCATACCCACGTGCGGGGTGCCGGTGGGCGAGGGGCAGAAGCGGACGCGGGTGTCTGCGGGGCTGTTGAGTACGGGACCGTGGTATTCGGTCATGATGTCTCCTTGACGGTGTGTTTCAGGATGTACGTTACGTTTTTGGGTGCGGGCTGTTTAGTCGCGCACACGGGTGACGAGGGAGCCGATACCTTCGACTTCGACCTCTACTTCGTTGCCGTCGCGCAGTACGCTGATGCCGGCGGGGGTGCCGGTGAGCAGTACGTCGCCGGGCAACAGGGTGAAGATTTCGGAGGCTGCGGCAACCTGTTCGGCTACGGAGTAGTGCATTTCGGAGGTGTTGCCTTCCTGCACGACGTCGCCGTCAACCCAGGTGGTGATGTTCAGCGAGTCGGTGTCCAGGTCGGTTTCGATCCAGGGGCCGAGCGGGGTGGAGCCGTCGAAGCCCTTAGCGCGGGTCCACTGGCGGTCTTCGAGCAGGTCGCGGGCGGTGAGGTCGTTTGCCACGGTGTAGCCGAAGATGACCTCGTGCACGCGCTCAAGAGGCACGGACTTAGCGATACGACCGATAATGACGGCGAGTTCACCCTCTGCGCTGACGGCTTCGGAGTACTCGGGCAGGGTCACGGGGTCGCCGGGGCCAATGACGGTGGTGTTGGGCTTGAGGAAGAACTGCGGGGAGGCGGGCGCCTCGGTTCCTGCCCAGTTTGCGATCGCTCCAATCACCTTGGAGCGGGGGATGATCGGGGCGAGCAGGCGCACCTGGTCGATGGGGTAGGTGGTGCCGGTCGGTTCGATGCCCGAGTAGAAGGGGTCGCCGGCGAGTACGCGCAGGGTTTCTTCGCCTGCGTCGCCTTCTACCAGCCCGAAGTGGAGCTCATTATTTACGGTAAATCGTGCAATACGCATACTTTCTAGGGTACCAGCCTTCGAGGGCGGGGGCGGCGGGATAAGTTTTAGCAAGGGCTTTATCGAGGGGCGGCGGCGGGGCGCGCCTCCCCTCCCCTGTCCTCACGCTATCAACGCCGCGCGCACTATTCGCCGGGCACGCCATTTACCCAGCACAGCATTGACCGGACACAGCGAATCCCCGCGGGTTGCTCACCGCGCGACGTGCGGGGTCGGGTGGGGCATCCTGCGGGGATTTCGCGGGTTACGTTATGTTGAACGTTTAGATGAGGCGGGTCAGCCAGCCGTGGCGGTCTTCAACTACGCCGGTCTGAATGCCGACGAGCTCTTCGCGCAGGCTCTTGGAGATTTCGCCGAAGTGCTCGGTGGGTGCCGGGATTTCGAAGTCTTCTGCCTTGAGCTTGCCGATGGGGGCGACCACTGCTGCGGTGCCGCAAGCGAAAATTTCGGTGATGTCGCCGTTTGCCACGCCTTCACGCCATTCGGTGAGGGTGATTGCGCGCTCTTCGACGGTCATGCCGCGGTCCTTGGCGAGCTGAATCAGCGAGGAGCGGGTCACGCCTTCAAGGATGGTGCCGGTCAGTTCGGGGGTGACGATCTTGTTTTCCTTGCCGAAGACGAAGAAGACGTTCATGCCGCCGAGTTCTTCGATGGCGTCGCCGCGGTGCGGGTCCTTGAAGATGACCTGCTTGCAACCGTGCTTTTCGCCTTCGGTCTGGGCGATCATGGATGCCGCGTAGTTACCGCCGCACTTTGCCGCGCCGGTGCCGCCTTCGCCTGCGCGGGCGTAGGTGGTGGAGAGCCAGATGTCTACGGGTTCGGGGGTGCCGAAGTAGTTACCTGCGGGCGAGCCGATGACGTGGTACTGCACGTGCTTTGCGGGGCGAACGCCGAGGTACGCCTCGGTTGCAATCATGAAGGGGCGGAAGTAGAAGGCTTCACCATCGCCGGTGGGTACCCATGCTTCGTCTGCCTTGACGAGTTCGCGCAGGGATTCGATGAACAGTTCTGCGGGCAGTTCGGGCAGGGAGAGGCGGTGTGCGGAGCGTGCGAAGCGTTCTGCGTTCTTTTCGGGACGGAAGGTCCACACGGAGCCGTCTGCGTGGCGGTAGCCCTTGACGCCTTCGAAGATTTCCTGGCCGTAGTGGAAGACAGCGGAGGCGGGGTCGAGGGTCAGCGGGCCGTAGGGGTGCACTCGTGCGTCGTACCAGGTGCCGCCGGTCTTGTAGTCGCCCTCCCAGTCGATGGTGACCATGTGGTCGCTGAAGTAGTCGCCGAAGCCGGGGTTTGCGAGGATTTCGGCGCGGCGTTCGGCGGTGGCGGGTGACTGGTTTGCTTCGTGGCTGAATTCGGTTGCCATCGTTCTGCGTTCCTCTTCGTCTAGTTGCCTCTATGGGCGTTCTTTGAGTGGCGGTTCTCGCGGCGGGGCGAGGGACCGGTGTGTGCCGCCGGGCGCGTTGTCGTGCGGGGCAGATGGTGCATCTAGCGGTCTGTGCTAGTTGGATGCATCAAAGCTAGTGGTGGATGGTGTCCACCGCCGAGGTGCCGGGCGGGTGTGCCCGACCTGTTTAGAGTACCGGAAAGATGCGTTTGCCGCATGCGCACCTTTTCTCCCATTCAGGATGTGAACCGGTGAAGCCCGGAAGGTGTGTTCCTTCCGGGCTTCACTAGCGTAGTTCACGTTTTAGCCGAGCAAGTTTTAGCCGGGCAAGTATTAAGCGAGGCGTGCGAGCACGTCCGCGCCGACCTGATCGGTTCCGCGCACGCTCGCGCCGTTCTCGCGCATATCTGCCTCGACAGCATCCTCAATGCGGGCTGCGGCGGCGTCGTGGCCGAGGTGGCGTAGCAGCATTGCGCCAGCGAGGATTGCGGCGGTGGGGTTTGCCTTGTTCTGGCGGGCGATGTCCGGTGCGGAGCCGTGTACGGGCTCGAACATGGAGGGGAACTCGCCGACGGCATTGATGTTGCCACTTGCCGCGTAGCCGATACCGCCGGTCACTGCACCGGCGAGGTCGGTGATGATGTCGCCGAAGAGGTTGTCGGTGACGATCACGTCGAAGCGTGCGGGGTCGGTGACCATGAAGATGGTGGTCGCGTCAATGTGCAGGTAGTCGGTCTCAACCTCGGGGAATTCAGCCGCGATTTCGGCGAAGTAGCGGTTGTAGAGGCGACCGGCGTGGGTGAGCACGTTGGTCTTGTGCACGAGGGTGACCTTCTTGCGGCGGGTGGATGCCAGTTCGAAGGCGTAGCGTACCAGGCGCTCCACACCGTGTGCGGTGTTGAGGGAGACTTCGGTGGCGATTTCGTGGACGGTGCCACCGCGGATGACGCCGCCGTTGCCGATGTAGGGGCCTTCGGTGCCTTCACGCACGACGACGAAGTCGATGTTGCCGGGGTTGGCAAGCGGGGAGACTGCGCCGGGGTACAGGCGGGAGGGGCGCAGGTTGATGTAGTGGTCGAAGGCGAAGCGCAGCTTCAGGAGCATTTCGCATTCGATGAGGCCGGAGGGAATCTTGCCACTACGCGGGTCTGCACCGATCGCGCCGAAGAGGATCGCGTCGTGCTGTTTGAGGGCGTCCATGGTGGAGTCGGGCAGGGTTTCACCGGTTTCCAGCCAGTGCTCGGCGCCGAGCTTGTAGTGGGTGGGGGTTACGGTGATGTTTTCGAGCTCGCAGGCGCGGGTGAGGATGCGCTGGGCTTCGGTAATGATTTCGGGGCCGATGCCGTCGCCGGGGATGACGGCGAGGTCGATGCTACGTGCTTCAGTCATGCCTCTACCGTAATACGCGCCGCGGGTGGGCGGTAGAGTGTGCGGGCGAGGTCTCAGACTCTGGGCTAACCCCCGTCTGACTAGCTGCAGCTCCTGCCATGCCACTTCCCTACCCTTCTGGTCGACTCGGCGCCCACTGGCTTCTGGAGTCTTGGATTCTGTGGTGTTCAGCTCCTACCGGTTAAAACAATATTCCCCGGTTGAATAAATCAGCCGGGAAATATCGTTATGAGTTCTCACTCAGCGTGAGAGCTCTAAAGGTCTATGCAATTACGCGGTGCGCTTGCAGAGGGAGACCTTGACGTAGCCGTTGCCACGAGCGGTCGGAGCGTTGCCTGCGGACTCTATGGTACCGCCGGAAACACCGGGAGCCACGTACGAGCCACCAGCGCCACCGCCGCCACCGAACTATGCGAAGCCGGAGCCACCCTTGTCGCCAGCGGTGGAGGAGCTGAAGAGTTCCTAGTTGCTCTGCTGGTGAAGCGCAGAACACCGTAGACGTTAGCCTTGCTGCACAGCAGGGGCTGCTCGCCACCTTCGCCACCGACGCCGCGGTTACCGTAGTCCTTACCACCGGCTGCGGGGCGGGTCTGCCAAATCGCCGTGCTGTCAACGCCGGGCTCGGACGCTAGGTAAGCTACACTACCCCGATAAACTAGAACCATGCCCCACAAGCACGCAAAACCCCAGCAGAACCCACAGCACAGCACAGCAACAGCCGAACCCAGCTACGCCGTAACGCATACCCGCCGCAGCTCAGAAAACAGCGACCTACCCGCCGACGCAATCAGCGCCTCCAGCCGCATGCAAAACTACCTCAGAGACAAACGCGGCTGGATGAACTTCATCGTCGTCGCGCACATGCAGTTCTTCTGCTGCGTACTCTCCGTTGCCTTCATCAACGGCTACGGCTGGATCCCGGTCATCTCCACACTCTGCAGCACCACCGCGCTGTACTTCCGCTACCGCTTCCCCTACGGCAGCATCTACGTGATCATCGCGGCGCTCTGCCTCACCCTCGTGACCCCCTTCCCCGACTCACTCGCCATCACCTGCTACCCGCCCGTCAGCCTCGCCGCCTACCATATCGGCAGGCACTGGACCCGCCGCGCCCGCTTCCGCGGCCTCATTCTCGGCTGGTTCGGCGCACTCGCCGTCACCGTGCAGTCCTCGCTCTCGTTCCTCTATCGCTGGGACGACATACCCGCCCGCATCTTCATCTCCCTGATGCTCGGCGTGCTCTGCGGATCCATCTTCACCGTCTTCTGGTTCCTCGGCGACTCCCGCCGCATGCGCGAACTGCGCAGCGAAGAGTTCAAAGAACGCGCCCGCCGCCTCGAATACGAGCAGGAACAGGAACGCCGCCTCGCCGCGCAGGACGAACGCACTCGCATCGCCCGTGAAATGCACGATATTGTGGCGCACTCGCTCTCCAGCATTATTTCCCAGGCGGACGGGGCACGCTACGCCGCCGCGAGTGCACGCGCCCAGCAGGCAGAGCAGTCGGGTCAGGCTCAGCAGCAGAGCGAACCGGATATTGCCGAGCAGACACTCGAACTCATCGCAGACACGGCACGCGACTCCCTCACCCAGATGCGTTCCCTCCTCGGGCTGCTCCGCACGGACGAGGCAACCACCTACGCACCCGTGCCCACCCTCAGCGATATACCCGCCCTCGTGGAGCAGAGCCGCCGCGCCGGGCTACCCGTCACCTTCACCGGAATCACCGGCACCATGACGCGCACCCTACCGCAAGGTGCCGAGCTGGCAGCGTACCGCACCGTGCAGGAGGCACTCACCAACGCGCTCAAGCACTCCCCCGGCGCGGCAACCACCATCACCATTCACTGGGGTAAGGACGGTCTGCAGTTGCGGGTTCAGAACGACCCGGTTTCCGCTGTTTCCCCTGCCTCGACCTCAGCCTCGAATCAGCGCACCACCAGCCCGGTGCCCGGTAGCGGTAACGGTCTGCGCGGCATGAGCGAGCGCATCGCCCTCTACCACGGCGCCCTCACCTACGGTCTGCAACCCGACGGTAGCTGGCTCGTTGAGGCGGCGCTGCCCTACCGCGACCTCTAATACCCGTGCCCTTTACTACCTCGTGATCTAGGATTGAAACTATGTACTCTTCTGCACCACAGACCACCCAGCCGATCCGCGTGATGCTCGTTGACGACCAGCGCCTAGTGCGCGGCGGCTTGAGCATGCTCGTCAACTCCCAGCCGGACCTGCAGGTCGTCATGGAGGCTGATGACGGCCTGGCGGCCATTGACGTTTTTGACCGCATGGTCTCTGAGGGGCGGGCGCCGCAGGTCATCCTCATGGATGTGCGCATGCCGCACTGCGACGGCCTGGAGGCGGCGCGCCGTATTCTGGAGCGTGACGGCGAGCGTGAAGTTTCCGAGGATGAGCGGGTGCGCATTATCATGCTCACGACTTTCGATATTGATGAGTACGTGTATTCGGCGGTGCGTGCGGGTGCGAGCGGTTTCTTGTTGAAGGACACTCCGCCGGAGCAGCTGCTGGAGGCGATTCGTACGGTGCACCGCGGCGATGCGGTGATTGCGCCGTCTGCGACTCGCCGCCTGTTGGAGCAGATGATTCCGGTGCTGGACTCCCCCGCTCCTGTTGTTCCTACCGCTGAGTCTGTTCCTGCTATTCCCCCGGCTGCTGGTTCTGAGCTTCCTAAGGCAACGTTCATTCCGGCTGAGCATGCAAGCTTTGAGCCTGTGCAGGATTATCCGCATCGTGAGTTGATTGAGCAGTTGTCGCCGCGTGAGTTTGAGGTGCTGGGTTTGATTGCGCGTGGTTTGTCGAATGCGGAGATTACGCGGGAGCTGGTGCTTTCGGAGGCGACGGTGAAGACGCATGTGTCGCATGTGTTGGCGAAGTTGGGGGCGCGTGATCGTGTGCAGGCGGTCATTATGGCGTATGAGGCGGGTATCGCCCACTAGCGCTCCCTTATATAAGGACACGGTAGACTAGAGAGCACGGCAAGCTAGAGGACACAGTGAAGCCCCGGCGGGCGCCTCCTAATCGAGGCACCCTCCGGGGCTTTCTCACGCCGAGTATCCGGGTTCGCCGGGTACTGTGACTATGCCAGGTACAGCTGGTTAGCCGCGCATACCCTCAACCGGGGACATGCGAGCGGAACGAGCCGCAGGCAGAGCCGAAGCGAGCATCGCGGCGAGCACACCCACAATGAGGATGACCACGTACCAGACGTACGGCAGGTCAAGCACGAGCGGGGCGCTGGAGCTCACGGCAGCCATCACAATCTTCGCGGAGACCGTGCCGATGACCGCACCGGAAACCATGCCGAGCACCACTGCGGCGAGCGTAATCAGATTCGCCTCAATGGAAATCATGCGGCGTAGCTGCTTGCGGGACAGACCCAGCGAGCGGAGCATCGCGTTCTCGCGGCGGCGTTCGTTGACCGACAGGGTCATAGTGTTCGCCACACCAATGATGGAGATAACCACTGCAAGCATGAGCATCACCAGGGTGAAGGTCAGCATGACGGTCAGCAGCTGGTCGAACGTCTGGCGCTCCTGCAGGCCACCGTTGAATGAGTTTTCCGGGCTGATTCGGTTCAGTGCAGTCTGCAGAGTTGAGCTTTCACTGCTGGTCAGAGGGGAGGCGGCGCGCACCAGAATGACGGTGTTGTTACCGCGTGCCTGGCTGGTGACGGTCAGGTGTGCTGCCTTTGTCTGAGCTTCCTGGTCACCGCTCGCGGTTGCTTCTTCCAGGCGCTTCTGAGCTTCCTCAGCGGCGGGGTTGGCAACTACCTGCGGGTTCTTGGCATCCTGTAGCTTGGCGGCGGTGGCAGGGTTGACAATCAGCAGGTTCTGTTTGGTTGCGGACTTGACGGGCTTGAGTTCCACTTCGCCGAGCGGGCCGCGCGCCTTCAGACGGCTGGACTCATTCAATCCAGCAGCCTTCCAGAACCCCTGCGGCACGAGCACGGTGTCGTCAGCAAGGTTCGAGTTTTCGTCGGGCAGGATTGCATGCAAATCAGAGGAGCTTAGCGCCACCAAATCGGAATTCTGGTTGGCGGTCTGGCCCTCGTACTCGACGGTGTAGTCAACCACACCGGCTGCGTAACCAACAGCGGATGCCTGAACGTTCTTAATACCCTTGACCTTGGAGGCGATATCCTCCGCCTTGGTCACCGTGGAGGCAGCCTCAGACTGGTCGTACGAGCTGTAGTTCGCCTGCGCAGAAATCGGGTACTGCTGGTCAAGAGCCTTGACGAACGATGCGCTCAGAACCGTGTAGCCGGTCAGTACAATCGACACAACCAGGGTGCCGACGAGCACAGCGCGGCCGGTGGAGACGGTTCGCTTGGGCGAACGCAGTGCGTTGGCGAGCGCAAGCTTACCGGTCTGGGTGCGGGTGACCGCGCCGAGGGCGCGTACCAGCGGGGGCAGCACCAGCGGGGTGATGAGGAAGACCGCAATACCGAGCAGCAGTGCGGCGAGCATGCCGAGGAAGATCGCGGAGTTACCGTCACGCTCCACGCTGGTTGCCTTATCGAGTGCAGCCACAACAGCGACCACGCCGCCGATGGCGAAGAGGGCACCGATAATCGGACCGATCTTGCCGGGCTTGCTGACTTCGCGGTTGGTGTGTTCGCTCATTGCGCTAATGGGCGAGATGCGCAGGGCGCTTCGTGCCGGGGAGAGCGACGCCAGAACCGTCACGATGGTGCAGAGGAGCACACTCACCAGGATCGGGGTAATCGAGTACGAAATCATGATGGTGGTCAGGTTCGCACCAACCAGCGCGCCAACCGGGAAGGTCAGCAGTGCACCGATGAGGGAGAACACCACGCCCACGGTAATGGATTCGATGAGTAGCATCCGTACGAGAGAGCCCCCGCGGGCGCCGAGGGTACGCAGCAGAGCCAGTTCACGAATGCGCTGGCCAACCAGCACCGCGAAGGTGTTGGAGATGACGAAGGAGGAAACCAGCAGAGCCAGTGCCGCGAAGGCACCCAGGACCACGCTAATGGAGGTGAAGACCGTGGAGATACTCTTCTGGTAGTCTTCCAGCAGCTTCTGACCGGTCATGACGCGCGGGTCGTTCTTGGTGTCGCCGCTGCTGAGGGTATCCTGCAGGCTCTTGAGTTTGGCGTCGGTTACGCCGTCCTTGAACTTGAGGTAGATGAGGTTCGCGCCAGCCATGCTCCGGTAGCCTGCCGCGGAGTTCTTGTTTTCTGTCTCGGCTGCTTTCAGGGTGGCTTCGCCGAGGCTGGTGCCGCCAATGAAGACAGCCTGGTTGGTGGTGGAGCCTTCAAAACCGGGGTCGAACAGACCGACGACGGTGTATTCGGAGGTCTTGTCAGTACCGGGGGCGCTGACGGATTCTACAACGTCGGTGCTGGTGACCTTGCCGTTCAGCGAGAGGTTGTGCTTCTTCGCGAAGTAGGTAGAGACCATGATTTCGTGGTTGCTACTGGGGATTTTACCCTGCACCTTGTACGGGAAGAGGCTAGAGTCGGCGGGCAGCTGGTTGTACTGTACGGGGGTTTTCTGGTCGCCGGTACCGATCGAACCCGTGACGGCGTACTGCACCCAGTAGCCGGAGAGCAGGTCGCTCTGCTCCGCCTTCTGAATCTGGTCACGAGTCAGGTAGATGGCGGTGCTGTCTTTACCGTCGTAGGTGGTAGCGGCGGAGGCGACGACCGCCTCGGCGCGGGAGAGCACGTCACCTACGGAGGAGTTGACGGTCGCCTGCAGCGAGTTGGTGAGCATCATAATGGCGGCGATGAAGAAGGATGAGATCGCGATGCCTATGCCCGTGAGGATGTATTTTCCTTTGGAGGCGCGCAGATTGGAGCGCGCCACCGTGTTTAGTGTGGTTGCCACGGCTTATCGACCTTCCAGCTGTGCCATTGCGCCGAGGACGGCGTCGTAGGTGGGTTCGATCATTTCGCCGGCGACCATGCCGTCCTTGATGAAGACCACGCGGTCTGCGTAGGAGGCGGCGTTTGCGTCGTGGGTGACCATGAGGATGGTCTGTGCGTGGTCGGTTGCGGCGGCACGCAGCAGGCGCAGCACCTCGGCGCCGGAGTTGGAGTCGAGGTTACCGGTCGGTTCGTCGGCGAAGACCACTTCGGGGCGTGCGAGCAGGGCGCGCACGATGGCGACGCGCTGCTGCTGACCGCCGGAGAGCTGTTCGGGGCGGTGGTCGAGGCGGGTTTCCAGGCCGAGGGTCTTAACCAGGTAATCGCGCCACTGCGGGTCCGGCTTCTTACCGGCAAGGCCCAGCGGCAGGTCAATATTCTGGCCCGCGGTGAGGGTGGGCACCAGGTTGAACGCCTGGAAGATGAAGCCAATGTGTTCGCGGCGGAATTCGGTGAGGGCGTTGTCCTTCAGACCGAAGAGCTCGGTACCGCCAATACGGATGGAGGTTGCCGGGTTCGGGTCGGGGGTGTCCAGGGTTGCGATGGTCTGCATCAGCGTGGACTTACCCGAGCCGGAGGGGCCCATAATGGCGGTGAACTTGCCCTGCTCAAAGTCGACGGAGACGTTGTTGAGGGCGTGGACGGTTGCTTCACCCATGCCGTAGGTTTTGGAAAGGTTTCGTGCGGAGACGGCGACCTGTGCCGTCTGTGCGTGAGGAGTTGTCGTAGTCATAGTTCAATTATTTCACGCAGCATGGCGCTGACTACAGGGTTTTTCTCATCCTCCAGGTTGATTTTGGCGGGTGTTCACCGGGTCTTGACCTGCGGATGCGGGAGTTCCCCACTCATTCCACGGGCTGAAATGAGCCTGAGGCGGGCTGGGCGGGGTACTGGCATCATCCTTAAGGATGAGTGGCGGCTCAACCGGCGTTCTCACCCGCGCTCTCGCCCGCACCCCTATCCAGTATCTCTGCCTCGCTTCGCCGCCTCGCGCCAACACATATATATGTATGCGAAAAGCCCCCGGCTCCTCCCCCATCTGTGAACTGCGCCCCGAAACTTGGACGCATTTAATA
>NZ_KV813706.1:0-4923 GCF_001813685.1 Rothia sp. HMSC061E04
ATAACCCGAACCCGCGCCTACGCAAGGCCGATATCCGTACCGGTCAGCGTTGGCATCTGAATGACAATGGTGATGGGGATACGGAGTATTCGTTGCATCGTGACTGGCCTGACATGTAAGCCAGTTCTGACCCAATATATAGATAACCGCAGCAGGCGGCCCCGAATGTTTGAACATTCAGGGCCGCCTGTTTCATATGGACTACTCAGTGCCGGTGAAAATTCGGTAATGACCTAGTAATTTCAGTCATGACTTAGCGTCTTTAGTGATGGTTAAAACCCCAGCCTGAAGTCACTAACCCATTACCGAAAAAGCTAACCCATAACCGGCTCTCGCCTACCTGGCGCATCCGGGGCCGCCTGCTTTTTAGACAGAGGTTTTCGATAGGTTAGTGTCTTCACCGTGGGTCTTTAACCCGCATTAAAGGCACTAACCTATCGAAAATCCATGAACTCGGTGCGCCCTCCATCTGCATCTGGTGGGGGCGCGAATATAACCCCCCGCAGACACACAGAAGCCACATGTGTTTCGAAAAGCCACTTCTTTGGTGGCTTTTCGAAACACATGTGGCTTCTCGGCGTTAATTAGACCGTTATTTAGACCGTCGGCTAGACCCTAGTTGCCGAAGCCCTGCAGGGTTGCTGCCCAGGCGCGGCGCGCCTCCAGAGCTTCCTTAGCCTTGGCGATCTTCTTGGAGTCGCCGCCCTTTTCAGCTGCTGCGAGCTCTGCTTCCAGTTCGGCGAGGGAGTCCTCGATCTGTGCGAGCAGGGAGTTCGCGCGGGCTGCCTTGGCGGGGTCGTTGCGCTTCCACTTTGCCTCTTCGGCACCGTTGATTTCGTCCTGAATGCGGCGAAGCTCGCCGTCGACGCGGCGCAGGTCGTTGCGGGGTACGCGGCCTGCCGCATCCCAGCGGTCCAGGATCTTCTCGAAGGCTGCCTTCGCCGCCTCAATGTCTTCGACGGGCAGGAGTGCGCGTGCTTCTTCGAGCAGCGCTTCCTTGACCTTGAGGTTTTCGGCGTAGACTGCGTCCTGCGCTGCTTCGGCTTCGTTGCGGGCGTTGAAGAACACGTCCTGTGCCGCGCGGAAGCGTGCCCACAGCTTGTCGTCTTCGCGGCGGTGGCCGCGGGGTACCTGCTTCCAGGCGCGCATCAGGTCGCTGTATGCGCGGGAAGTTTCAGACCAGTCAGTGGAGGTGGACAGCTCTTCCGCACGTGCGATCAGCTCTTCCTTGGCACGCTTGATGCGTGCGTTGCGGTCGTCCAGCTGCGAGAAGTGTGCGCGGCGGTTGCGGTCGAAGGTGGTGCGGGCTGCGCGGAAACGCTTCCACAGCTCGTCCTCTACGCTCTTTGCCAGGTGAATTTCGCGCTGTGCCTTCTTCCACGCTTCGAACAGTTCGTTCATGCGGGAGTGGGAGTTCTTCCAGTGAATCTGGTCAGGATCCTGGCCGGCAATCTGCTCGGCTTCCGCGACGATTTCTTCGCGGACGGCGAGGGCGCGTTCACGGTTTTCGGTGCGTGCCTGCTGCTGCTTTTCGTCGAGTTCAGCGATCTGCTCTGCGAGGGAGATGAGGCGCTTCTGCAGGCCGGAGTAGTCACCGACCATGTTGCGCACACCAATCTGTGCACCGATGGAGGTGATGCCCTTCTGCAGGTCTGCGGCGGGGGCGTTGTTAGCGAGGCGGGATTCGAGCAGGGCAACCTGCGCCTCGACGTTTTCAAACTTGCGGGCGAAGTAGCTGAGCGCTTCTTCTTCGGAGGCGCCGGGCAGCTGGCCTACGGCGTATTCTTCGCCGTCGACAATGACGAAGACGTGGCCGTCCTCGGAGACGCGGCCGTACTGGCGTGCCTTTTCGAGGTTTACAGTGTCGTCGGGTTTGGTAGTCACCGCTATAACTCTTTCACTCGGGGGTGCTGGGGGTGGGGCGCCTTTGCGCTGTTCCCCGTGGTGGGCACCCGTTTGGGTGTGCGTGTGCACCTCCTAAGCATAGCCTCTGTGGGGTGTGTGTGAGTAGTGTCTGGTCGTGTTGTGTTGTGGGCGAACCTGCCGGCTGCGGGTTTGCGTGGGTTTGTGTCGGGTGAGCTTGGGGAGTGGGTGCTGTGCTGGGGTGGGTGTTGGTATGATGGGTAGATATGCCCGGAGGTGTTCCGGGGTTTTGTTGTCGAGTTCTTTGTCAAGGAGTATCGCGTATGGCTCGCAAGGCTTCGCTGTCTGGTTTTCCCGAGTATCTTCCGGCTGAGCGGTTGGTTGAGAATCATGTTCTGGACACTTTGCGTGAGACTTTTGAGTTGCACGGTTTCTCCCCGATTGAGACTCGTTCGGTAGAGACTATTGAGCAGCTGCTGCGCAAAGGTGAGATTGACAAGGAAGTTTACGCAATTTCTCGCCTGCAGGAGGACGAGGCTGCGAAGGCTAAGGAAAAGCTGGCTCTGCACTTTGACCTGACCGTGCCGTTTGCCCGTTACGTGGTGGAGAACGCCGGTTACTTGAATTTCCCGTTCTCGCGTTACCAGATTCAGAAGGTGTGGCGTGGTGAGCGTCCGCAGGAGGGTCGTGCCCGCGAGTTCACTCAGGCTGATATTGACGTGGTTGGTGACGGCGAGCTGCCGTTCCGTTACGACGTGACCTTGGCGCTGGTTGTTGTTGATGCGCTGTCGAAGCTGCCGATTCCTGAGTTCAAGCTGCGTGTGAATAACCGCAAGCTGGCTGAGGGTTTCTACCTGGGCTTGGGTTTGACTGATACTGCGGCTGTTCTGCGTTCTATTGACAAGCTGGAGAAGATTGGTGCTGAGCGTGTGGCTGAGGAGCTACAGGCTGAGGCTGGTGCGAGCGCGGATGCTGCCGCTGCCGCCCTGGAGCTGGCGCAGATCCGCACTGAGGATGCTTCTTTCGTGGAGCAGGTGCGTGCGCTTGCGGCTAAGTATTCGGTGGAGCATGAGCTGCTGGATCAGGGTCTTGCTGAGCTGGCTGAGGTCATTGAGGAGGCGGCTCGCCGTGCGCCGGGTAAGGTGCTGGCTGACCTGTCGATTGCTCGCGGTTTGGACTACTACACCGGCACCGTGTATGAGACTGTTCTAGTTGGTCACGAGTCGCTGGGTTCGATCTGTTCGGGTGGCCGTTATGAGTCGCTGGCGTCGAACGGTAAGAAGACGTACCCGGGTGTTGGCCTGTCGATTGGTGTGACTCGTGTGGTGGCTCGTATTCTGTCGCAGGGTTTTGCGCAGGCGAGCCGTAAGGTGCCTTCGGCTGTGTTTGTTGCCCTGACGAATGATGAGGGCTGGTCGGCCGCGAATGATGTTGCGGATGCGCTGCGTGCCCGCGGTATCGCGTGTGAGGTGTCTGCGAATGCGGCGAAGTTCGGTAAGCAGATTAAGTACGCTGAGAAGCGCGGCATTCCGTTCGTGTGGTTTATTTCTTCGGATGAGTCGGGTGCCCCGGTTCACGAGGTGAAGGACATCCGTTCGGGTGAGCAGGTTGCTGCTGATCCGGCTTCGTGGATGCCGCCGGCTGAAGACCTGCACGTTCAGATTGTGCGTGCTAAGGGCCTGTAAACATTAGGGGCCTGTATCGTAGGGCCTGTAATGCCTGCGGTGTTTGGCCGCTGTAATATCTGGCTGCTGTAGTAATTTGGTTGCTGTAGCCTGCATATGGATGTGTACCCGCCTGGTGGGGAGGATGTTAACCTCCCTGCCGGGCGGGTCTTTTTATGCGGGCCCAGATTTTCGATAGGCTAGTGTCTTCGCCGTGGGTCTTTAACACGGGGTGAAGACACTAACCTATCGACTGAGGCGTTCCCTCGCTTTATCTCAAGAGTAGGTTCCGCAAATGGGTCACGACCTCCAGCTCCTTGTTGAAGATATCAGCCCACGTGAGGTGCACGACCGTCCACCCGGCGCGGGTCAGTGCGCGGTCGCGGGCTGCCTCGTAGCGGTCCCTGCCGGAGTGGTCCACGTATTTCTGTTCACCGTCGAATTCGAGAATGACGCGCACCTCGGGCCAGGCGAAGTCTACCCGGTAGTTACGGCCCTCGCACGAAATCGGGTACTGCGTTACGGGGAGGGGCAGCCTGTGTTCCATGAGCAGGCATCGGGTGAGGCTTTCACCGGCCGACTCACTGGATGCATCCACCGCCTGCGCCAGGAGGGGCCCGGCTGAACCGCCGTACCCGGTGAGGTTCAGCAGGGTTTCGGTAACTTCGTGGGGTTCCATTAGTCCCCGGCGCATGATGGAGTCGGCGAGGACTACCGCCTCCCGAAAGGGCATGCTACGCGCGCAATCCTGCAGCGTGCGAGCCACCGTCGTAACCATGATGGAGGTGCCCGGCAATCTGGTGACTTCCTCGGGGCCGGTGGCGCTGTAATGCCGGGTGATTCTTCCCTTATCAGAGGTGCTATGACTACAGCTATACACGCTTATCATTTGGGGAACAGAGAGTACATCAAGTCCCCATAGCGCCGCGGCTGATGTGTGGGAGAAGATCCCTTGAAGACCCATCATCTGAGCAGCGATGCACCGTACCGTGAGCCGCTCTTCGGGGGTGAGCGCTTGGGCATCGCGGGTGTAAATATAGGCTCCTCGCTGGATACGTTGCAGAGACCCTTCCGCCACTAGCTTGCGAATGCGTTTCGGACCGATTCCTCGCAGGTTGAGCATCTGGGAGTTCAGCACGAATGGGTGTAGTTCTGCGGTACGGGTAATTTCTGGTGTAGCCGGTAGTACGTTTGGGACGCGTTGCCACGGAATAGTTGCTGTGTTCATAGGCTTTATCCTGGCAGGCTGTGTGAGGTTGTGGGGCTTGTTCGTGAAATCTGTGGATAACTTCGCGGATTCTACCGAAAAAGTGTTTGTCCACAGGCATGCGGAGTGGATTCCCCGGTAATACTTCGATAGGGTAGTGTCTTCACCCCGGGTTAAAGACCCACGGCG
>NZ_KV813706.1:5023-57577 GCF_001813685.1 Rothia sp. HMSC061E04
TTAAAGACCCACGGCGAAGACACTAACCTATCGACCGCAGACACCCACGAACCTGCCGCCCTACCTGCACCCCCGCCTCTGCACCCCATTTTCTGGCGCCTGACTTGCCCAGACTTGCCCCGACCCGCCATCGACCTGCCCGGAGGGGATACAATATATGAGGCGCACGCAGTGTGCGCATATCATCAACCGCGTGTACCCGGCTACTGTCTATAGTCGTGAGGTGCCCGCTATGAAAGGAATGTCTGTGCTTCGCACTCACACCAACGGCGAGCTGACCGCCGCAAATATTGGAGAGACTGTTACCCTGACCGGTTGGGTGGCTCGCCGCCGCGACCACGGTGGTGTCGCTTTCGTTGACCTGCGTGACCGTGAGGGTGTCACCCAGTGTGTTTTCCACAATGAGGCTGATTTTGAGCACCTGCGCAACGAGTATGTGCTGCGTGTGACCGGTCTGGTGACTAAGCGCCCGGAGGGTAACGAGAACCCGAACCTGGCGACCGGCGAGATTGAGGTTGAGGTGTCCGCCGTTGAGGTGCTGAACACTGCCGCTCCGCTGCCTTTCCAGATTGACGAGCACGTTGAGGTGGGTGAGGAGGCGCGCCTGCGCTACCGCTACCTGGATCTTCGCCGCCCGGAGCCGGCTCGCATCATGCGTCTGCGTTCGGATGCGAACCGTGCGGCACGTAACCTGCTGGCTGAGGATGGCTACATTGAGGTTGAGACCCCGACCCTGACCCGTTCCACCCCTGAGGGTGCGCGTGACTTCCTGGTGCCGGCTCGTCTGGCTCCGGGTTCTTGGTATGCTCTGCCGCAGTCCCCTCAGCTGTTCAAGCAGTTGCTGCAGGTGGGCGGTATTGAGAAGTACTACCAGATTGCTCGTTGCTACCGTGATGAGGATTTCCGTGCGGACCGTCAGCCTGAGTTCACTCAGCTGGACATTGAGGCGTCGTTCGTTGATCAGGAAGACATCATTGAGCTGGGCGAGCGCATCGTTGAGGCTGTGTGGAACCTGAT
This sequence comes from Rothia sp. HMSC061E04, assembly GCF_001813685.1. NCBI lineage: Bacteria > Bacillati > Actinomycetota > Actinomycetes > Micrococcales > Micrococcaceae > Rothia > Rothia sp. HMSC061E04. Next base: position 6,041 of record NZ_KV813706.1, read on the forward strand.
TGATGTGAAGGTTCCCCGCCCGATTCAGCGCATTACCTACAAGGATGCGATGGAGAAGTACGGTTCGGACAAGCCTGACCTGCGTTTTGGTCTGGAGCTGACTGAGCTGACCGAGTACTTCAAGGACACCACTTTCCGCGTGTTTAAGGCTCCTTACGTGGGTGCTGTGGTCATGCCCGGCGGTGCTTCTCAGCCTCGCCGTACCCTGGACGCTTGGCAGGAGTGGGCTAAGCAGCGTGGCGCTAAGGGCCTGGCGTATGTCCTCGTTCAGGAGGATGGCGAGCTGACCGGCCCGGTTGCTAAGAACATTACCGACGCTGAGCGTGCTGGCCTGGCTGAGGCTACCGGCGCGAAGCCCGGCGACTGCATCTTCTTCGCTGCTGGTGAGGCTAAGGCTTCCCGTGCGCTGCTGGGTGCTGCTCGTGTTGAGATTGGTCACCGTACCGGCCTGATTAAGGACGGCGAGTGGTCCTTCGTGTGGGTTGTTGACGCTCCCATGTTCGAGTCTTCCGCTGATGCTACTGAGTCCGGTGACGTGGCTCTGGGCCACTCCGCGTGGACTGCTGTGCACCACGCGTTCACCTCCCCGAAGCCCGAGTTCATGGATACTTTCGACACTGACCCGGGTTCGGCTCTGGCATACGCTTACGACATTGTCTGTAACGGTAACGAGATTGGTGGCGGTTCGATCCGTATTCACCGCCGTGACGTGCAGGAACGCGTGTTCGCTGTGATGGGCATTGGTGAGGAAGAGGCTCAGGAGAAGTTCGGCTTCCTGCTGGATGCGTTCAAGTACGGCGCGCCGCCCATGGGTGGTATTGCGTTCGGTTGGGACCGTATTGTGTCTCTGCTGGCTGGCGTTGATTCAATCCGCGAGGTTATTGCGTTCCCGAAGACCGGTAATGGTTTCGATCCGCTGACTGCGGCTCCTGCACCGATTACTCCGGAGCAGCGTAAGGAAGCTGGCGTTGATTTCAAGCCGAAGAAGAAGGACGAGGAGTAATCTTCTCTAGTCTTTGGTCGTGCGCCTCGTAGGGGGTGTGGGCCTGTGCGGCGTGAACCCGGTGGGCGTTGAGTTGTGCCGGGGTTTCTGTTGAGGGTGGGCTGTGTATTCTGCTGGTGCAGGGTCGCAGCCCACCTTTTGTATCAAGTGGCGTGCGTGCCGTTTTGTGTACTAACCAAAGGTGGAGGGGAGCATGCGTATTCTGATTGCCGGCCCGAGCGGTAGCGGTAAGACGACGTTCGCGGCGCGGTTGGGGCGCCTCCTGGACATTCCGCATACGGAGATGGACTCGTTGCATTGGGGTCCGAGCTGGACTCCGCGCCCTAGTTTTGAGGCGGATGTTCAGGCGCTCATTGAGCGGCCTGCATGGATTACGGAGTGGCAGTATCCGCAGGTGCGCGGCCGCCTGCTGGAGCGTGCGGATGTGGTGATTTACTTGCGCTATAGCCGTGCGGTGGTCATGTGGCGTGTGGTTCGCCGGACGGTGCGCCGTGCGGTGACGGGTCAGAGGCTGTGGGCTGATAATGTGGAGCCGCCGCTGAAGAATATTCTGCGCGACCCGGACAACATGATCCGGTACACGTGGAGGAGCTACCCGCATGTTGGGGAATTGCTGGCGGAGGCTCGATGGCAGCATCTGCAGAAGCGTTTTATTGAGTTTCGTACCCCGCGGGCGGCGAACCAGTTTTTGCGTGCCGTGCAGCTGCGCGGCGTGCTCTGAGGCTGTTACCTCTAGAACAGCGGCTCCCCTAAACCAGCCGCCGAGTGTGGTGTCGAAAGAGATATATGAGCCCGGTGAAGACCGGCTCCAAGTTGAAAGGTGAAAGATGCGAGTAGTTATTCAGCGCGTGACCCGCGCGGCGGTGCGCGTGGCGGGTGAGACGGTCGGCACGATTGACCAGCCCGGCTACCTGGTTCTGGTCGGTATCACTCACGGTGACGGTGCGGCGCAGATTGCGAAGCTTGCCGATAAGACCGCGAACCTGCGCCTGCTGGAGGGGGAGAAGTCCCTGCTCGATGAGGGCGCACCCGTGCTGGCGGTCAGCCAGTTCACCCTGTACGGGGATGCGAAGAAGGGTCGCCGCCCCTCCTGGTCTGCCGCTGCGCCCGGTGCGGTGAGCGAGCCGCTGTTCAACGACTATGTGGAGGCGCTGCGTGAGCGTGGCCTGCACGTGGAGACCGGCGTGTTCGGTGCGGACATGCAGGTGGAGCTGGTCAATGACGGCCCGGTGACCCTGATTCTCGATAGTGAGACCCTCTAGGCCGGCGCTTTCGATAGGTTAGTGGATTGCCCCGGGGTTTAAAACCCACGGCGAAGACACTAACCTATCGAAAACCCGTGTGGTGTCACGCCGCGAGCTAAATCCGCAACTGTATATCCACATCCCGTACCCGCCTCCAGATTGTGAAACGATAGAGTAAGACTATGGCTGATTCCCTCTTTGATCTTGAATTGCCCGATGACGGGGACCGCGTGAGCTTGATTGGCGCGCCCGCTGAGGAGTCCGCCTCCTCGCGTGCCTCTGCGTCGCGTGCGTATTCTGCCCGTTCGGCGTCTCGTGCGCCGTTGGCGGTGCGTATGCGTCCGCGCACGATTGATGAGGTCCTCGGCCAGGAGCATCTGCTGACTCCGGGTGCGCCTCTGCGCGTGTTGGCGGGGGAGAATGCCGGACCGGCTGGCCCGTCCTCGGTGATTTTGTACGGCCCGCCGGGTACGGGTAAGACCACTCTGGCGCATGTGATTGCGCGCGCGCCGGGTCGTAAGTTCGTGGAGCTTTCGGCGATTACCGCGGGCGTGAAGGATGTGCGCGCGGTCATGGATCAGGCACTGCTCGACCGCGACATGTACGGCACGACCACCGTGCTCTTCCTCGACGAGATTCACCGTTTCACGAAGGCTCAGCAGGATGCGCTCCTGCCCGGTGTGGAGAACCGCTGGGTGATTCTGGTGGCGGCTACGACGGAGAACCCGTCGTTCAGCATTATTTCGCCGCTGCTCTCGCGCTCGCTACTGTTGCGGGTTCATTCGCTGGAGCAGTCCGATATTGAACGTCTGATTGACCGTGCATTGGCTGATCCGCGCGGTTTTGACGGTGCGGCGGTCATTGATGAGGAAGCGCGCGCCCACCTCGCGGCGGTTTCGGGAGGCGACGCTCGCCGCTCCCTGACCTCACTGGAGGCGGCGGCTGCGATTGCCTTTAGCGAGGCTGAAGCTGCGGGAAATGCCCCTGCAGAAACTGGCCCCGCAGAAACCGGTGCCGAAGAGGCTGACCCTGCCGCGCCCGTGCGCATCACCCTGGCGCACGCTACGGAGGCGGTGGACCGCGCCGCAATTCGCTACGACCGTTCGGGCGATCAGCATTATGACGTGGTGAGTGCCTTCATTAAGTCCATACGTGGCTCTGACGCGGATGCCGCGGTGCACTACCTGGCGCGTATGCTGGAGGGCGGCGAGGATCCGCGTTTTGTGGCTCGTCGCATCATGATTTTGGCGAGTGAGGATATTGGTCTGGCTGATCCGCAGGCGCTGCAGGTGGCGACGGCTGCGGCGCAGTCAGTGGCGCTGGTGGGTATGCCGGAGGCGCGTATTATCCTCTCGCAGGCGGTGATTTATTGTGCGCTTGCGCCGAAGTCGAACGCCGCGTATAACGCTATTAATCGTGCGATTGCAGATGTGCGTGCGGGTGCTGCCGGTCAGGTTCCGGTGCATTTGCGTGATGGCCATTATGCGGGGGCTAAGCAGTTTGGTCACGGCGTGGGGTACATTTATGCCCATGATGAGCCGGGTCACGTGGCGGCGCAACAGTATCTGCCGGATACTCTGCGCGGTACGGTCTATTACGAGCCGACTCAGCATGGTTTTGAGCGTACGTTGACGGAGCGTCGTGAGCGTATTCGCCGTATTTTGGATGCGGCTCCGGCGCAGGATACGACCCGTTAGCTCACGCGGCTCTCATCGAGTCGCCTACTACTTTGACTGCTGACCGCCGGGGGAGCGGTGCGGTAGGCAAGTAGCCGTATAGAGCAGGTAGCTGTATAGGACTGAGTGCAAACAGAAAGCGGTGCGTAGTACCTCGGTAGTACTGCGCACCGCGTCAGAGTTTTGAGTTGTGATAGAAGTCTTGACTGTCGGCCTTCCCGGAAGGGCAGAGGTCAAGCTCGTTATGTTCTCTAGTCTAGGCGATTTAGGGGTATAGAATCAAGCTATTTCCCATAAAGACACAGGTTAAAAATAACGAAATGATTACAATTCAACATCTCAGCGCCGTGATTTTCCGGGGAAGGCGCATCTAAAGAGTCCTGACGGGCATAAATAATCCCTGTGGGGTCGTGTGGGTAAGTATCAAAAACCCACACGCACAGTGATTTGAACCAATGATTTCCCAAAAGGCTGGTAAAGCCCGGGCGCATCCGGTAAGCTTGACGGGTCTGGCAATTACTACGCCCGCATCCATGCGGGTGTCAGTAATGTAGTTGCGGGGTACTCTGCCCCGAGCTCTCCGCCCCACCGCCGTACAGCAACGACCGAATCGGTCGCGTACGGATTCCGGCGGGGTCAACCGAGGAGGCCAGTATTCAACAGACTGAGGCCTCACCCGTGAGGGTGCAGGAGCCTCACATATGAAAGGTAGATTGTGGCTAAGCACAACCGCACCCGCCGTACCGTGCGTCAGTCCCGTGCCCTGGGCATTGCACTGACCCCGAAGGCAGAAAAGTACCTCGAGCGTCGTCCTTACGGCCCCGGCCAGCACGGCCGTGCCCGCAAGAAGGCTGACTCCAACTACGCTACCCAGCTGAAGGAAAAGCAGCGTCTGCGCGCTCAGTACAACATCCGCGAGGCACAGATGCGCCGCGCATACCTCGAGGCAAAGCGTACCGAGGGCCAGACCGGTAAGAACATGGTCGAGCTGCTCGAGACTCGCCTCGACGCTCTGGTTCTGCGTGCAGGCTTCGCCCGCACCATTGCACAGGCACGTCAGATGGTTGTTCACCGTCACATCATGGTTGACGGCGTTCGCGTGGACCGTCCCTCGTTCCACGTCAAGCCCGGCCAGCTGATCCACGTTCACCCCAAGGCTGAGAAGACCACCCCCTTCCAGGCTGCGGCTGCAGGTGAGAACCAGGCAGTTCTGCCCGAGGTTCCCGCATACCTGAACGTTGAGATCGAGAAGCTGCACGCAAAGCTTGAGCGCAAGCCCAAGCGCGAAGAGATCCCCGTGATCTGCGATGAGCAGCTGGTCGTTGAGTACTACTCGCGTCTGGCATAATCTCGATTTTTCGAGAAGCAACCCGTCCTGCACCGTTCGGTGGGGGCGGGTTGTTCCCGTTTAACGCGCGGGTTTTTGGGGTATATACACCAGAGGGCAGTGGTGCTGCTGAACCTGTGAATCTTCCGTCGCTGGGAGTTTCATGAGAGTTTAGGGGGCGTTTGAAGGATTTTTCGACTAAAATAGGGGATTGAACTGTGTATACATTCCTGAACTGTACGCACAATCCGGCTGCGTGCCACGGTGGCATGCGGTCCTGTACGACTATTGATAAGCATCATGCATTGAGCGGAATGGGGTTATAGATGACCGGCGGAGATATTGCGGGCCTGATTGCGGCAGGAGTTTTTGCGATTCTGGTGGCTCTTCTTGCGCTACCCATTATTCGCCTGACTAAGGTGTTTGATGAGCTTATCGTGACGATTCGTTCGCTGAACCAGAGCACCGGCCCCCTCATTGAAGAGGTGACCCGCACTGTGGTGACCACCAATGAGCAGCTGGAGAAGGTTGACGACATCACCTCGAACGTTTCGGATGCATCCGCGAACGTTTCTGCGCTGTCCTCGTTGGTGACCTCGACTGTGGGTCAGCCGCTGATTAAGGTTGCGTCCTTCTCGTACGGTGTGCGTCAGGCGTTCCGTGGCGGTAAGCCCGGCGATGCACACGGCACCGCTGGCAACACCGGCAATACCCACGCTGGCGGTCAGTACGGTTCGGCACAGTCCTCTTACTCTGCAGGCGGTGAGAACTAATGGGTCTGCTTCGTTCAGCTCTTCTACTTGGCGCCGGTGCGGCGGTGGGTTACTTCGCTTCCAGGCGTGCCGCCTCCGAACCTGCTCAGCGTACCCCCGGCAGCGCCCTGCTCATGCGTGAGCACGGTGAGCTTGCCCTCAACCCGGAGTCTCAGATGGGAAAGTTCTTCGATTCGCCGATTGGCAAGCCCCTGCAGCCGTATGCGTTGCGTGCTGTTGAGTTCGCCGCCCGCGTGCGTGAGGGCATGCAGGAGAAGGAGATGGAGCTCAACGCTAAGGTGGAGCGCCAGAAGCAGGATTTGCGTCCTGGCTCCCTGGATACGTGGGACCGCCAGATGAGCTCGACTGAGATTGAGTCCACGAACCGCCGTCTGGCTGAGCGTGAACTCATTGAGGTGGAGGCTGAGATTGCCTCCTTGGAAGAGGCTCAGAAGCGAGCGCGTGAGCAGCGTATTGCGCGTGACCGTCAGCTCGGTGACGGCTTCTTCAACTAGGTTTCAAAAGGTGGTGTCTTCGCCCGTAAACCACGGTACGAGACTGGCTCGATTAGCCATTTTACTCTCGGGCAGGCACCATAGGTCAGTAGACTAATTTAGAATTTCGCACAGATTACTCTAAGGAACGAGATGCTCTCACAGGAGATTTCCAAGCGCTGGATCGATTTCTTCGCTTCCCGCGGCCATACTGTGGTGCCTTCGGCATCGCTGATTTCGAACGAGCCCGGCGCTATGTTCACCATTGCCGGTATGGTGCCGTTCATTCCCTACTTCCTGGGCCGTGAGACCCCTCCGTTCTCCCGCGCGACCAGCGTGCAGAAGTGCATCCGCACCCTGGACATTGAAGAGGTCGGTAAGACTGCGCGTCACGGTACCTTCTTCCAGATGGCTGGTAACTTCTCCTTCGGTGATTACTTCAAGGAGAAGGCGATTCCTTTTGCTTACGAGCTGCTGACCTCTTCCGTTGAGGAGGGCGGCTACGGCCTGGACCCCAAGCGTCTGTGGGTCACCATTTATGAGGGTGACGATGAGGCGTTCGAGATTTGGACTAAGACCGTTGGTTTCCCCGCTGAGCGTATTCAGCGTATGGGCATGAAGGAAAACTACTGGTCCACCGGTCAGCCCGGCCCTGCAGGCCCCGACTCGGAGATTTTCTACGACCGTGGCCCCGCCTACGGTAAGGAAGGCGGCCCGGCGGCTGACGACGACCGTTACATTGAGATTTGGAACCTTGTGTTCATGCAGTACCAGCGTGGCGAGGGCATCGGCAAGGATGACTTCGAGATTCTGGGTGAGCTGCCGAAGAAGAACATCGATACCGGTCTGGGCGTTGAACGTATGGCAATGCTGCTGCAGGGTGTTGAGAACTTCTACGAGACTGACCAGGTCCGCCCCGTTCTGGACGCTGCTTCTAAGCTGTCCGGTAAGAAGTACCACGGCTCCGAGTCCCCCAAGGACGAGGGCTATGAGGACGACGTGCGTATGCGCGTGGTCGCGGACCACATCCGTTCCTCGCTGATGCTGATTGCTGACGGCGTGACCCCCTCCAACGAGGGTCGCGGCTACATTCTGCGCCGTCTGATGCGCCGCGCGATTCGTGCGATGCGTCTGCTGGGCGTGACTGAGCCCTGCCTGCCCGTGCTGTTCCCGGCTTCGCGTGATGCGATGAAGGGTGCTTTCCCGTACGTTGCTGACGACTTCGAGCGTATTTCCCGCATTGCGTACGCTGAGGAGAAGGCGTTCCTGCACACCATTGAGACCGGTACTGAGCGTCTGGAAGAGGCTGTCGCTGCCGCTAAGAAGGACGGCTCCAACGCTGTTTCTGGTGCTGAGGCGTTTGCTCTGCACGACACCTACGGCTTCCCGATTGACCTGACCCTGGAGATGGCTGCTGAGGCTGGCGTGAAGGTTGATGAGAAGGCTTTCCGTGAGCTGATGGCTGAGCAGCGTCACCGTGCGCAGGCTGACGCTAAGGCGAAGAAGGGTGCGTTCGCTGACCTGTCCGAGCTGCGTAAGCTCGTGGACGAGCGTGGCTCCATCTTCACCGGTTACACCGAGCTGCGTACTGAGACTAAGCTGCGCGCAATCCTGGTGGATGGCGTGTCGGTTCCCGCCGCTAAGGCTGGCGACAAGATTGAGGTTGTCCTGGATGAGACTCCGTTCTACGCGGAGGCTGGTGGCCAGGCAGCTGATACCGGTGTCATTACCGGCAATGGCTTCATCATTGACGTTCAGGACGTTCAGCAGCCCGTGAAGGGCCTGAGCGTTCACCGCGCCGTTGTGCGTGAGGGCGAGGTTCACGTCGGTGCCGATGTTGTGGCACAGGTTGACGTTCAGCGCCGCCGCGACGGTGAGAAGGCACACTCCGGTACCCACATCATTCATGCTGCCCTGCACCAGGTGCTCGGCAACGAGGCTACTCAGCGTGGCTCTTTTAACAAGGAAGGCTACCTGCGTTTCGACTTTGCGTGGAACGAGGGCCTGTCCGAGTCCGCTAAGCGTGAGGTTGAAGAGGTTGCTAACCTCGCGATCCGCGATAACCACGAGGTGATTACCCGTGAGATGCCGATTGCTGAGGCTAAGGCTCTGGGCGCTATGAGCCTCTTCGGCGAGAAGTACGGCGACGTGGTGCGTGTTGTTGAAATCGGCGGCGAGTTCTCCCGCGAGCTGTGCGGTGGTACCCACGTTGGTTCGTCCGCTGAGATTGGTTCGCTGACCCTGCTGACCGAGGGTTCTGTTGGCTCCGGTAACCGCCGTGTTGAGGCTTTGGTGGGTCTGGATTCCTTCAACCACCTGGCTGCTGAGCGTACCCTGGTGAACCAGCTGACCGGCCTGATGAAGGTTCAGTCTTCCGCTGATCTGCCGGAGAAGATTAACCAGACTCTGGCTAAGCTGAAGGCTGCTGAGAAGGAGCTGGCTCAGCTGCGCCGCGAGAAGCTGCAGGCTGAGGCTGGCAAGCTGCTGGAGAACGCACAGACCATCGGTTCTGTTCGCGTTCTGGCGCATGACGCTGGCGAACTGGACGCTAACGGCGTTCGTGAGCTGGCTCTGGATCTGCGTTCGCGCTTCGGCTCCGAGGCCGCTGTTGTTGCCGTGGTGGGTGTGGCTAATGGCCGCCCCGTCATCCTGGTGGCAACCAACGAGGGTGCTCGTGAGGATGGCGTGAAGGCTGGCGCTCTGGTCCGCGTCGCTGCCGGTGTTCTCGGCGGCGGTGGCGGCGGTAAGGACGACATCGCGCAGGGTGGTGGCCAGGACGCATCCAAGATTGGTGCTGCACTGGACGCTGTCCGCGACGCTATCGCACAGGCTCAGGCCTAAACATGGCAGAATTCCAGCGCGGAGTGCGGATGGGTGTCGATGTGGGTAACGCCCGCGTCGGCACCGCCCTCAGCGACCCCGACGGTATTCTCGCCACCCCGCTCAAGACGCTACGCCGCGACGCGAAGAAGAACTCTGACCGCCGTGTTTTGCGTAAGCTGATTGAGGTGAACGAGGTGGTGGAGGTTTTCGTCGGGCTTCCGAAGACCATGCGTGGTGGGGATTCTCCCTCCACGGAAATGGCTCGGGAGTACGCTCAGGCTCTGCGCTCCGAGCTGGATGCCGAAGAGAAGACACACATTAACATTTGGCTGGTGGATGAGCGACTCACCACCGTGAGCGCTCACCGTGCACTGCACGAGGCTGGGGTTTCCAGCCGAGATTTCAAGACTATGGTTGACCAGGTGGCGGCTGTGAATATTTTGCAGTACAGCCTGGATGCCCTCAAGGCGGGGCAGTCCGTAGCCGGGTACAAGGTGAGCGATCCGGCCCACGAAGAAAACCGACCGTCCGAGTCAGAAGGGACCGCGGTTGGTGCCGTCAACGAAACGGAGAACCTTCAGTGACCGAACAGAATAAACACCCCGAAGAGAGCGGGCTCGACCTCTTTAGGCCCACGGCCGAGGACGAACGTAAGGGTATTACCGGCATTACGATGGAACAGGAAATCGTGTCGGTGGCTACGTTGCGTGCGCGTAAGCGCCGCCGCCGCGCCGTTTTGCTGAGCGCAATTTCCCTGTTTGTCGTGGCTCTGGTCATCATTTCTGGTGCCCTGATTACTCGCTACGACCCGTTCAAGAATCGTGACTACTCGGGTGGCGGTAACGGCACGACCGTGACGTTCACGATTCGTTCCGGCCAGTCCACCGCGCAGGTGGCTTCTGAGCTGGAAGAGGCTGGCATCATTGCTGATGCTGATAAGTTCCTTGAGATGTACACCAAGGAAAGCAAGGGTAAGTACTTGCAGCCTGGCACCTATGAACTGCAGCAGCACATGAGCAGCTCGAGCGCGATTAAGACCATTATTGAGGCGAATAGCAACGTACTGTACCTGGCGATTCCGCAGGGCAAGCGCATGAGTGAGACCATCGACCTGATTGTTTCTGGCTCCGATGGCGCGTTCACCCGCAAGCAGGTTGAGGACGCAGTCAGCAACTACACCCAGTACGGTGTGCCGAGCAACTTCCCCTCGATTGAGGGTTGGCTGCACCCGGGTGAGTACCGCTTCCCGAAGGACACCGACATCAAGAAGGTCATTCAGACCATGGTTGATAAGACCAAGGCTGACCTGAAGGAAGCCGGCGTGAGCGGCGACCAGAAGACCTTCGAGGTTCTGACCATCGCGTCTATCGTGGAGCTTGAGGCTCAGCCGAAGGACTACGTGGCGGTTGCAGGCATCATTGAGAATCGTCTGAACAACCCCGATGGTGAGACCTCGGGTCTGATCCAGTCGGATGCGACCGTAACCTACGGTCTGGGTATCCGCTCGTACCACCTGACTGAAGAGCAGAAGGCCGATAAGAGCAATAAGTACAACACTTATGCGAATAAGGGTCTTCCGAAGGGTCCGATTGGTTCCCCGCAGCTGGCTTCGATTAAGGCTGCCGCGGCTCCCGAGAAGAACCCGTACTACTACTGGGTGACTGTGGACCTGGATTCCGGTGAGACTAAGTACTCCCGCACTTACGCTGAGCACCAGCGTTATGTTGAAGAGTACAACCAGTGGTGTTCTAATCACCCGAACCGTTGTAGCTAAGCTGCAGCTGATTGGTTCAGCCGGTAGCTACGATTCGGTAGCTTTGGACTGAAGGTTCCTTGCTGAGGCGGGTACCGCCTCCACGAGAGTGGGGGAGGTGCCCGCCTTTGCTGTACCCGAATACTGGGGTGCTCGGTTGTGCTTGGTTAGTGGGCTGTACCTGAATATTGGTTTGTCCCTTAAAATGGGTAGAGTGCGCCTATGAACTTGGGTTCGTGGCGTGCGTGTCCGCAAACCCCAAACCCCAAGTGTTGAGAGCGTTCCCCAGCGTTGAGAGCGAGAGAGTATCTATCGATGAAGACTGAACCGTACCGTGAGGCCCCGTATCTTCGCCGCGCCTACGTGCTGGGGCACCCTATTGCGCATTCGCTGTCGCCTGCGCTGCATCGTGCCGCGTATGACTTTTTGGGTGAGCAGAATTTGGGTTATGATCGCCGCGATACTTTACCCGATGATTTGCCGGCGATTATGCACGGTGTGCGTCACCCGAAGGGTACGGAGGACGCCCCGTATATTGCGGGTTTGTCGGTGACGATGCCGTTGAAGACCGCGGTCATCAAGTATTGCGATAAGCTGAGTGAGACTGCCCGCGTGACCGGTGCGGTGAACACGGTGTATCCGCGCGGTGAGAAGGTGCTGGGCGATAACACGGACGTGATCGGCATTGTGAACGCGTTGCGCCACGCCGGTTTGGAACCGGAACTGATTAAGGATTCTGCCGCGATTGTGGGTGGGGGAGCGACTGCTATTTCCGCCCTGACCGCACTGCATCAGCTGGGGTATTCTCGCGTGAGCGTGTACGCCCGTTCGCTGCATAAGCTCGGTAGCGTGCAGGAGGCGGCGGACCGCCTGGGCGTTCAGCTGGAGCAGGTTTCTCTGGCTGATTTGCCGCAGAACCTTGCGGAGCGCGGTCATCACCCGGTGATTTCTACGCTTCCGGCCCATGCGGCGGATGAGTGGGCGAGCCAGCTGAGCGGGCTGAAGGGCGCCTCCGCAACGCGCCAGCCGGTACTGCTCGATGTTGCGTATAACCCGTGGCCTTCGGTGCTGGCGAGCGCCTGGGAGGCTAACGGCGGCACGGTGGTTTCTGGCCTGGAGATGCTGCTGTATCAGGCGGTGGAGCAGGTGCTGCTGTTCACCGGCCGCACCCTGTCTGAGGGTGATCTGCTGGGCCTGGTGAATGCGATGTGCGCGGCGGTTGATCTTGCTCCTCGTGCTTCCGTTTCGTGAAAAAAGCGTGCTTTCACTCGCTCAGTAAACAGGCATTTTATACACTATTTATACACGTGAAGAATTATTATTCCTTCCTCCTGCGCTGCGGTGCGGGTGCGATGAAAAGAGGTTAACCTATGGCCCTGCGTTGGCTCACTGCCGGAGAATCCCACGGCGAGGCGCTCGTCGGCGTTATTGAGGGCGTACCCGCCGGTGTGGAACTCACCAGCGACATGGTGCGTGACGCCCTGGCTCGTCGCCGCCTCGGCTACGGCCGCGGTGCCCGCATGAAGTTCGAGGAGGACCGCGTGCGCATCCTGGGCGGTGTGCGTCACGGCCTGACTCAGGGCGGCCCGGTCGCGATTGAGATTGCGAACACCGAGTGGCCCAAGTGGACTGACGTGATGAGCTCCGACCCGGTGGACCCGAAGCTGATTGAGGGTCGTGCGCGTAATGCTGCGTTGACCCGTCCGCGTCCCGGTCACGCTGACTTTACCGGTATGCAGAAGTACAACTTCTCGGAGGCTCGCCCGGTGCTGGAGCGCGCCTCCGCACGTGAGACTGCGACCCGCGTGGCTCTCGGCGTGGTTGCCGCCCAGATTTTGAAGGCTCTGGGTGTTGAGCTGGTTTCTCACACCGTGGCTGTGGGTGGCGTGCACGCTCCCGAGGGTGCCCCGGTGCCTTCGCCCCGCAACGTGGATCAGTTGGACGCTGACCCGCTGCGCTGCTTCGACAAGGCAACCTCCGACGCGATGGTTCAGCGCGTGGACGAGGCGCACAAGGACGGCGAGACTCTCGGCGGCGTGGTTGAGGTGCTCGCGTACGGTATGCCTCCCGGACTGGGTTCGTACGTGCACTGGGACCGCCGACTGGATGCGCGCCTTGCCGCAGCGCTGATGGGTATTCAGGCTATTAAGGGCGTTGAGGTTGGCGACGGTTTCGCGACCGCTGACCGCCCGGGCACCGCCGCTCACGACGAGATTTCCATCGGTGAGCACGGCGTTACCCGCGATACCAACCGTGCAGGTGGTATTGAGGGCGGCATGAGCATTGGCGACCTGCTGCGTGTGCGCGCGGCAATGAAGCCCATTGCGACCGTGCCGAAGGCCCTGAAGACCATTGACACTTCCACCGGTGAAGAGGCTCGCGCCCACCACCAGCGTTCGGACGTGTGTGCTGTTCCCGCCGCCGGCGTGGTGGCGGAGGCTATGGTCGCCCTGGTGCTCGCTGAAGCGGCACTGGAGAAGTTTGGTGGCGACTCGATTGATGAGACTCGCCGCAACATGGATTCCTACCTGGACGCTATCCCGGCGTCTCTGGCGTGGGAGTCTAACGTGGCTGGTTGGGACGCGTAGTGCCCCTTCCGGCGGAGTCTGAGGACCGCGGCACGAAGGGTCGCGGTTCCGGGGAGGTTTCTGTGGAGCAGGGTGTTCGCCCGGTCGCTTCGAGCCCCCTTGCGCGTATTGCTGCGGCAACGCAGCGTGCGCGAGGGGGCGCTTCGCCGCGCCCGGAAACCGGCGCAGAATCCGGTGTATCTGCTGTGGCTGAGCAGAGTGTTGAGGCTGCGGGCGCTGGGGCTCGTGAGGCTGTTGCGCGTGAGGATTCTTCCCGCCCGGCTTCTCGCGTGCCCACCCCCGCTGATTTGATGCGTTCTGGCGCCCGCCCCCTGCCCGCCGCCGCTACGGCGAGCACGCAGGGTGTGCGCCTGTATGCCTCCTCGGTGTCTGAGGATGCCGACCCGGCGCTCGGCCTGGACGAGGACCTGCGCCTGAAGCTGCTCAGCGCCCTGCAGGGCATGGGCACCGCTGAAGAGGAATCCCGCAGGGAACTCGCGAAGGCGGAAGCACCCAAGCCGACTGTGCCTATGCCTGCACCTGCCAAGCCCACAGCTCCAAAACCGGCCGCGCCGTCAGTAGTCGCTGCGCTCAAGCCGGCACCTGCACATCCTGTAGTTGCGCCCGCGGCTGAACCCGCCAAGCCGGTTCGTCCGACCCCGGCGCTGTTCGGCAAGGTTCAGGTTGCCGCACCCGCCGAACCTGCAGTACCGGCTGAACCTGCAACCCCGGCTGAATCTGTGGCACCCGCAGAGCTCACCGTCCCCGCAGAGCTTGCTGTCCCCGCAGAGGCGCTCGCAGAAGACGAGTCCGCCAGCGGCGCTCGCATCCACCCGCAGCAGGTGCGTGAAATGCACGAGAACTTCGCGGAACGCTCTCGCCCCATCGTGCTCATCGGCCCCATGGCGGCAGGTAAGACCTACATTGGTACGCACCTGGCGCGTTTCTACGGCTACGAGTTCCTCGACGCCGACCAGCTCATCGTGGAACGCTACGGTGAAGTCTCCGAAATCTTCGAGATTTTCGGTGAGGCGCATTTCCGCGAGCTCGAACGCAAAACCATCGAAGAGGTCCTCACCTCGCCCATGTACCGCAACACGGTGTTCTCCCTGGGCGGTGGCGCGCCCATGACCGACTCGGTCGCGGAGCTACTCAAGGACGAATGCGTGGTGTACATCCTCGTTGATGCTGAGACCGTCACCCCGCGCATTACCGGCAACAAGACCCGCCCGCTGCTGCAGCCGAACCCGGTTGAGCGGTGGACCGAAATTTTTGAGCGCCGCCGCAGCCGATACGAAGAGCTGGCGCACTTCACCCTGGACGCACGAGGCGGCCGCCCCATCACCGAGATGACCGCCGAAATCCAGGCGTACGTGACCGCAACCCGCGCCTCCCGCGCGCAGCGCCCCCAAGCATAACCCCTCACCTGTGAAAGGACACATGATGAGCACTCAGCCCACCCCCACTTTCGGTGCCTCCGGCGCGGAAGATATCACCCGCGTCCCGGTGACCGGCAGCTCCCCGCGTGAGAACTATGAGGTTCTTATCGGCCACAACCTGCTCGGTAAAATCCCCGAAATTCTGGGCAACCGCACCAAGAAGGTGCTCGTGATTCACCCGCGTGCCCTGCGTTCCACCGGTGAGCTGGTCATGGAAGACCTGCGCACCATGGGCTACGAATCGTTTAGCGCCGAAATTCCGGACGCTGAGGAGGCGAAGCACTACCAGGTGGCGGCATTCTGCTGGCAGGTGCTCGGTCAGAACGACTTCACCCGCACCGACGCGATCATCTCCGTGGGTGGCGGCGCCATTACCGACGTTGCCGGCTTCGTGGCGGCAACCTGGCTGCGCGGCGTGCGCGTCATCCACATTCCGACCACCCTGCTCGGCATGGTGGACGCTGCCGTGGGCGGTAAGACCGGCATCAACACCGCCGAAGGTAAGAACCTGGTCGGCGCGTTCTGGCCGCCCGCAGCGGTGCTCTGCGAGATCGGTACCCTGCGCACCCTGCCCGAGCATGAGCTGCTGACCGGCATGGGTGAGGTCGTCAAGTGCGGCTTCATCGCAGACCCCGAAATTCTCGACCTGATCGAGGCGAACCCCAACGCCGTACGCGACTCGCAGTCCGCCGTGATGCGTGAACTCATTGAACGCAGCGTGCGCGTGAAGGCGGAGGTCGTCTCCGAGGATCTGCGCGAATCCGGCCGCCGCGAAATCCTGAACTACGGCCACACTCTCGCCCACGCTATCGAACGCAACGAGCGTTATCAGTGGCGTCACGGCGCGGCAGTGTCCGTCGGCATGGTCTACGCCGCCGAACTGGCGCTGGCAACCGGCCACGCCGACGAAGAACTCGTGGCACGTACCCGCCGCATCCTCGAATCCCTGGGCTTGCCCACCTCCTACAAGGCAGACGCATGGCCCCAGCTGCTTGAAGCGATGCGCCGCGACAAGAAGGCACGCGGCAACCTGCTGCGCTTCATCATTCTTGACGGTTTGGCTCGCCCGCGCGTCTACGAGGTGCCGGACGACTCGATTCTGTACATGACCTACCAGGAGATTATCTCCGAGTAGTTGTGAGTCCCGTATATTCACCGGATGCACTCGGCGCGTGTTTGCTAATACGCGCCAGCCGGGCGGGGTGCTACAGAAAAACTGTGGCGACCCTGCTAGGCAAATTCGTGCGCATCCTGTAGAATGTACGGGACATATTTTTGCTCATTGAAAACTTAGCGCCTCGCCGGTGTATCACTACGGCGTGAGCGTCGATGACACGAAGGAGAGCCCCATGGCATCCACTACCGATATTAAGAACGGCGCCGTCCTGAAGATTGACGGCAACCTCTGGTCCGTCGTAGAGTTCCAGCACGTTAAGCCCGGCAAGGGTGGCGCATTCGTCCGCACCAAGCTGCGCAACGTTACCTCCGGCAAGGTCGTCGACCGTACCTTCAACGCTGGCGCTAAGATCGAAACCGCAACCGTTGACCGCTCCGACTACCAGTACCTGTACCAGGACGGCGACGACTACGTCTTCATGGACATGAAGACCTACGACCAGATTAACGTTCCCGCAACCGTTGTCGGCGACGCAGCAAACTACATGCTCGAGTCCCAGACCGCAACCATCGCAATGCACGAGGGTAGCCCCCTGTACATCGAGCTGCCCGCATCCGTGGTCCTCGAAATCACCTACACTGAGCCCGGCCTGCAGGGTGACCGCTCCACCGGCGGCACCAAGCCCGCAACCGTTGAGACCGGCTACGAGATTCAGGTTCCCCTGTTCCTGGAGACCGGCACCAAGGTCAAGGTTGACACCCGCACCGGTGAGTACCTCGGTCGCGTGAACGACTAATGAATTCGCGTACGAAAGCCCGATTGCGCGCCCTCGAAGTGCTCTTCGAGGCGGATCAGCGCAACCAAGATTATATTGAGGTACTCCGCCGCCGCCGACTGTACACGGTAGCGCAGATTTCTGCTTACTCTGAGGAAATCATTCGTGGCGTCCGCGACCACGACGAAGAGATCCGTGAGTTTGTGGAGACTTACGCTCGTGACTGGTCCTTCGAGCGTATGCCCGCCGTGGACCGTGCCGTGTTGCGTATTGGCACTTGGGAGCTTCTGTACAATGACGAAGTTCCGGATGCTGTCGCAATTTCTGAGGCTGTCGGTCTGGCGCGTGTGCTGTCCACGAATGAATCTCCGAAGTTCGTGAACGGTCTGTTGGATAAGCTCCGTCAGGTGAAGCCGACCCTGCTCGCGTAAGACGTCCCGCCGCGGCTTGCTGGCTTGTAGCTGGTTGGTTCGCTGTTTGAGGATGCGCCCGCAGGGAGCGTACGTGAAACCCCCGCCGTGCTGTAGTTCGCTACAGGACGGCGGGGGTTTTCTGTGTCTAGGTTGCGTTTGTCGTGTGCTCGGGTCTGGGATGCTGATCCGGATGCGCTCGCTGGGTTCGGTGGTACCGGCTGAGATACGTCGGGAGGTGCACCGGAGCCCGTGGGTAGGGGTAACATTCGAGGCTTCACCTGACAACGCGGGCGGGGGAGTGCCCCCTCTGCGGCGCTGAGCGCCTTGAGGACGGAGCCCCCGCCCCGCGTGCCCGGTATGCGCCTCGTGCAGTATCAGCTACTCGCTTTGAGCGGATGCGGTCGCCTCGCTCGTAGCGTCTGCTTCGTCTCCGCAACCGTTATGAAGGGTCTCAGACTTGATAACAACAAACGCATTATCTTCAGAACGGCGAACAACAAAGACCCTTCGCGTTAGCTGCGGGTCCTTAAATTTCTTACCCTCAGCAGAGCGAACGTTGCTCCAGTCTTCACAGAACGTGATGGTTGCGCCGGTGTTGTATGAGACAGAACCATCGTCGTTCATGGTTCCATAGGTGACTGGATCGATGTTATTGAAGGCAATTTCGCCCTTGATAGGACCTTGGTTCTCTTCTGTGAACTTTTGAATATTCTCCACATCTTCCTTTGTGTCTTCCAGGAAGTTTTTATGCACGTATCGGAGCAGCTCTTCATCGCTCGTGTGCTCCATGCTCCCATGCAACCATGCATTCCAAATACGTCGGTACTGTTCCAACGCATCGTATGCAGCCTTGAGGGTCGCATCTGCTGCTTCCTTCGACGGGTTATCCAAATCAACGTTCGCACGAATCAGCACGGGCTCATAACCCGTCGGAGTGGGTGAAGGAGTGGGAGTTGCAGAAGCTTCCGCGCTTGCCGATTCAGCGCTCGCGGAAGTGGAAGCACTAGATTCTGCGCTGACCTGCACGCCGCCGGAACATGCGACAGGATCAGCATCATTGCCGCAGAGAGCGCGGCAATAGAAGTACGGTTGAACATCATTGTTGGTTCTTTTCTGGTGTGTGGTTGTGTAAACCGCAGAATTATCCACGCAACAACGTGTGGAATTCAGTGGAATGTTATCGGTTGATGCCATTACCCTAACATATATCCACAGAGCACAAACCCCGGCTCACTATTTGTCCATGTTGTCGAGATCCTGCTTGTTGCAGCGCAGATAAGGGATGCGGTATGTGCCTCACCGCTGTCTCCCCCTCACCGTGAGCGGTCTCTCGCCGAACCTGAACGTAGCCTGTGAACTGTGGTACCCTACTAGAAGCACAAAACCTTTAAATCCGTCCCGTGAGGCGGGGAAGGAGACGGCTATGCCTGGGTCAACTGTACCCACATCCGGCGCGAATCAGGGGCGAAATCTAACCGCAGCCCTCTATTCGGCAACCCCTCAAAGCATCTCCGAGGAAGCGACCACCGTCGGCCGCACCATCCTCAGCGAGGACGAAATCCGCCGCGCCCTCACCCGCATCGCCTACGAAATTATTGAAACCAATAAAGGCGTAGAAAACCTCGTACTCATCGGCATCCGCTCCCGCGGCGTGCCCCTCGCCGTACGACTCGCAGCCCGCATCCAAGCCATCGAGCCGAACTTCAACGCAGAAACACGAATCGGCGCCCTGGACATCACCGCCTACCGCGACGACCAGCGAACCGGCGGCACCACCTCCCCAGATACCGCAGGGGAAAGCATCATGCCCACCATCGGCATTGAAGGCAAAACCGTAGTCCTCGTTGACGACGTCCTCTACTCCGGCCGCACTGTGCGCGCCGCCCTCGACGCACTCAACGCCCACGGACGACCCGCCCTCGTACGCCTGGCAGTCCTCGTAGACCGCGGACACCGGCAACTACCCATCCGCGCCGACCACGTGGGCAAAAACCTGCCCACCAGCGCCAGCGAAACCGTGCGCGTCGTACTGACTGAAACCGACAACGCAACAGACCGAGTTGACATTATCCAGCTGGGAGGGCTCTCATGAAGCATCTGCTCGACACCCGCGAACTAACCCGCGAAGAAGCCATCGAAATCCTTGACGTCGCCGACTACATGGCGCAGGTCAAAGCCGAAAACCGCACCCTCAACGTGCTCAACGGCAAGACCGTCGTCAACCTCTTCTTCGAGGACTCCACCCGAACCCGCCTCTCCTTCGAAGCCGCGGAGAAGCGCCTGGGTGCAGCCGTCACCAACTTCTCCGCATCTGGTTCCTCCCTGTCTAAGGGCGAGTCGCTCAAGGACACCGCGCAGACCCTCAAGGCGATTGCCGCGGATGCGTTCGTGATCCGCCATTCGGCATCCGGCGCACCGCAGCGTCTCGCCGAGGCAGGCTGGACCGACATCCCGGTACTCAACGCGGGCGACGGCACCCACGCACACCCCACCCAGGCACTGCTCGACGCCGTCTCCCTGCGCCAGTACAAGGCAGAACGCGACGGCCTCGACAGCCCCCGCGGCACCGACCTGTCCGGCATGCGCGTGCTGATCGTCGGCGACATCCTGCACTCGCGCGTGGCACGCTCCAACCTCTGGCTGCTGACCACCCTCGGCGCGCAGGTCGTCTTCGTCGCACCGCCAACCCTGCTGCCGCTGAACACCGCCTCCTGGGTTGAAGAAGCCGGCCTGGAAATTTTCCACGATTTCGATGAAGCCATCGCCACCAACCCCGATGCCGTCATGCTGCTGCGCATCCAGAAGGAACGCATGAACGCCGCGTACTTCCCCTCCGCAGAGGAGTACACCGACCTGTGGGGCCTGACCGCCGAACGCTTCGCAACCCTGCAGGCGCAGCCGCAGCCGGTCGCAATCCTGCACCCGGGCCCCATGAACCGCGGCCTGGAAATCTGCACCGAAGCCGCCGACGCCACCAACTCATGGGTCCTGCGCCAGGTCAGCAACGGCGTGGCGCTGCGCATGGCGGTGCTCTACCTGCTTCTGACCGACGGCTCCAGCGCCAAGCTCTACGCCGGCGACGAATCCTAAACGACCTTCCTAACGAGAGGAACCAACACCATGAGCAAGTACCTGATCAAGGGCGCAAGCCTCTATGGCGAAAAGGTCGCCGACATCCTCATCGAGGACGGCGTGATTAGCCTCATCGCAGAGAACATTGACGCCGCAGACGCGCAGGTCGTCGAGGCGGCAGGCCAGGTGGCGCTGCCCGGCCTGGTCGACATCCACACCCACCTGCGTCAGCCCGGCTACGAGGCATCCGAAACCGTCGAAACCGGCACCCGCGCAGCAGCCCTGGGCGGCTACACCGCAGTGTTCGCCATGGCAAACTCCATGCCCGTGGCAGACACCGCCGCAGTCGTTGAGCAGGTTGACCGCCTCGGCAAGGAATCCGCATGGTGCCGCGTGCAGCCCATCGGCGCAGTAACCGTGGGCCTGAAGGGCGAACGCCTCTCCGACATCGGCGGCATGGCGAACTCCACCGCGAACGTGCGCGTGTTCTCTGACGACGGCATGTGCGTGTACGACCCCGCAGTGATGCGCCGCGCCCTCGAATACGTCAAGACCTTCGACGGCGTTATTGCGCAGCACGCGCAGGAGCCGCGCCTGACCGAAGGTGCCCAGATGAACGAAGGTAAGGTATCCGCTGACCTGGGCCTGACCGGCTGGCCCGCTGTCGCTGAAGAGGCAATCATTGCCCGCGATGTGCTTCTGGCTGAGCACCTGGACTCCAAGCTGCACATCTGCCACCTGTCCACCAAGGGCTCCATTGAGGTTGTGCGCTGGGCTAAGTCCCGCGGCGTGAAGGTAACCGCGGAGGCGACCCCGCACCACCTGCTGCTTACCGACGAGACCGCACGCACCTACGACCCGATTTTCAAGGTGAACCCGCCGCTGCGTACCGAAGAGGACGTCATGGCGCTGCGTCAGGCTGTTGCTGACGGCATCATCGACGTGATCGGTACCGACCACGCACCGCACCCGGCAGAGACCAAGGAATGCGAGTGGGCGTGCGCCGCGAACGGTATGACCGGCCTGGAGCAGGCACTGTCCATCATCCAGATGACCTTGGTTGACACCGGCATGATTACCTGGCGCGATGTGGCACGCATCCTCTCTGAGGAGCCCGCGAAGATTGGTCGCCTGGACCACGAGCAGGGCCGCCCGCTTGCCGAAGGCGAACCGGCAAACATTGTGCTGGTCGACCCGAAGGTAACCCGCGTCATCAAGCCGGAGGAGCAGGCAACCAAGGGTAAGAACAACCCCTACCGCGACATGGAGGTGCCCGGCTCGATTCGTGCAACCTTCTACGCTGGCCACCCGACCGTGCTGAACGGCGAGCTGGCAACCCCGCGCCGCTAAATCCGCACACGTGCGTTCGTGCCGCTAATCTGCGAGGCGAACGCACGTGGTGACCGTGCCTGGCGGTGGTAGGTTTCGCGCCTGCCACCGCCTCGCCGGGAGCACCGCCCCCAACCTCACCAACCCAGGCCGAGATCATCGACCGAGACCCCAACCGAAAGAGAGAACCTTTGTGGGAAAGTTCCTGACCGCCGTCATCTGCATCGCCCTGGTCGCCCTGTGCATCTACGGCATGTGGCACGGATGGCGCTCGCGCCTGGCACGCCAGGCGAACATGTTCGGCTCCCTCAAGGAAGTGCCCGAACGCTACGAGGGCATGACCGCTGACGCCGCTTTCGAGGGCGAGTACGTCAGCACCACGATCTTCGGTAACTGGCTGGACCGCGTGGGCTTCGATTCGCTCGGTTTCAAGAGCAAGTCCACCCTGCTGATTTACCCGGACAGCATCATCTTCACCCGTAACGGAGCGAAGGACCTGTGGGTTCCGGCGAAGAAGCTCGCAGTCATCACCACCGACCGCGGTATGGCGGGTAAGGTTGTGGAGAAGAACGGCCTGGTCGTGATTGGTTGGACCCTGGACGGTCACCGTGTGCAGACCGGCTTCCGCACTCGCTATGCCGAGGACAAGCAGGCGGTACTGCAGGAGCTGCACCGCATCGCCCCGAACGCTGTGGATGCGCCCGAGAAGTGGGCGGCAGAACCGGAAGCCTAAATCCCGGCGCAATATCGCGGTGTAATATCCCTGCGCACCCACACCCATAGATTTTGCCTGAGGTCAGGCGAACACCCGCCGAAGGCACCATAGACTACCCCGGAACCTGCACGGTAGAGGCCGTACAGGAAGCGGGGGAGAACACCAGAGAAAAGGAAGAAGAGCATGACTGACATGACACGATCCGGCGCCCTGCGTACGGACCGCGCGCTGCTCGTCCTGGAGGACGGCACCGTCTACCGCGGCTACGGCTACGGCGCAACCGGCGCGTCCCTGGGCGAGGCGGTTTTCTCGACCGGCATGACCGGCTACCAGGAAACCCTGACCGACCCCTCCTACGCGGGTCAGATTGTGGTTCAGACCGCTCCCCATATCGGCAACACCGGCGTGAACACCACCGACGCTGAGTCCCGCAAGATTTGGGTTGCCGGCTACGTGGTTCGCGACGCAGCACGCGTGGCATCCAACTGGCGTTCTGAGCGCACCCTCGACGAAGAGCTCATCGAGCAGGGCATCGTCGGTATTCAGGGTATTGACACTCGCGCCCTGACCCGCCGCCTGCGTTCGAGCGGTTCGATGCGTGCGGGCGTGTTCTCCGGTGAGCACGCAGAACGCCCCGAAGCTGAACTGCTGGAGGAGGTGCGCGCCTCCGAACCGATGGCAGGCCGTAAGCTCGCTGACTCCGTTTCGGTTGACACCGCCTACACCGTTGAGCCGCACCAGTTCAACTGGTTCGCACCCCCGGTCGCAACCATCGTCGCTCTGGACCTGGGCATCAAGGCGATGACCCCGCAGCGTTTCGCTGAGCGTGGCGTGCGCGTGCACGTGCTGCCCGCAAGCGCAACCCTCGAGGACATCTACTCCCACAACCCCGACGGTGTGTTCTTCTCCAACGGCCCCGGTGACCCGGCAACCGCTGACGAGCAGGTTGAGCTGCTGCAGGGCGTGCTGCGTAAGGGCACCCCGTTCTTCGGTATCTGCTTCGGTAACCAGCTGCTTGGCCGTGCCCTGGGCTTCGGCACCTACAAGCTGCCTTTCGGCCACCGCGGCATCAACCAGCCGGTCATGGATAAGACCACCGGCAAGGTTGAAATCACCGCGCAGAACCACGGCTTCGCTGTGGACGCGCCGATTGGCGACTACGTGACCGCACCGAACGCTGAGTTCGGTCAGGTCATGGTCTCCCACGTGGGTCTGAACGACAACGTGGTTGAGGGCCTGACCTGTAAGGACATCCCCGCGTTCTCCGTGCAGTACCACCCCGAGGCTGCTGCGGGCCCGCACGATTCCGCCTACCTCTTTGACCGTTTCATCGACCTGATGGTCGCAACCAAGACTGCAAAGGAAGCATAAATGCCTCGTCGTACTGACCTTAATAGCGTCCTCGTCATCGGTTCCGGCCCCATCGTCATCGGTCAGGCAGCGGAATTCGACTACTCCGGCACTCAGTCGCTGCGCGTGCTGAAGGAGGAGGGCGTGCGCGTCATCCTCGTGAACTCGAACCCGGCAACCATCATGACCGACCCCGAGTTCGCAGACGCCACCTACATTGAACCCATCACCCCCGAGGTGATTGAGAAGATCATCGAGAAGGAAAAGCCGGACGCAATCCTGCCGACCCTGGGTGGTCAGACCGCACTGAACGCGGCTATCTCCCTGGATGAGCGCGGTGTGCTCGCCAAGTACAATGTTGAGCTGATCGGCGCGAACATTGAGGCGATTAACCTCGGTGAGGACCGTGAAGCATTCAAGGGCGTGGTGGAGCGCGCCGGCGGCGAGTCTGCACGCTCGGTGATTGTTCACTCCATGCCGGAGGCGCTGGAAGCAGCTAAGGAGCTGGGCTACCCGATGGTGGTCCGCCCCTCCTTCACCATGGGTGGTCTCGGCTCGGGTATGGCGTACAACGAGGAAGACCTCTACCGTATTGCCGGCGCCGGTATTCAGTACTCGCCGACCAGCGAGGTCCTGCTGGAGGAGTCCATCCTCGGCTGGAAGGAATACGAGCTGGAGATGATGCGTGACACCAACGACAACGTCGTGGTCGTCTGCTCCATCGAAAACTTCGACCCCGTGGGCGTGCACACCGGTGACTCCATCACCGTGGCACCCGCTCTGACCCTGACCGACCGTGAGTTCCAGAAGCTGCGCGACATCGCGATCAACGTGATTCGTGAGGTTGGCGTGGACACCGGTGGTTGTAACATCCAGTTCGCGATTGACCCGAAGACTGGCCGCATCATCGTCATTGAGATGAACCCGCGTGTGTCTCGTTCTTCGGCGCTCGCGTCGAAGGCTACCGGCTTCCCGATTGCGAAGATTGCAACCAAGCTGTCCCTGGGTTACACCCTGGATGAGATTCCGAACGATATCACCCAGAAGACCCCGGCATCCTTCGAGCCGACCCTCGACTACGTGGTTGTGAAGGTTCCGCGCTTTGCGTTTGAGAAGTTCCCGGCTGCTGACCCGACCCTGACCACCACTATGAAGAGTGTTGGCGAGGCTATGGCTCTGGGCCGTAACTTCACTGAGGCTCTGCAGAAGGCGATGCGTTCGCTGGAGCAGAAGGGTGCGTCCTTCTCGTTCAAGCCGCTGTCCCTGTCTGAGGGTGAGCTGGCTGAGCTGGTTGAGAAGACTAAGGTTGCGACCACTCAGCGTATTTACCAGGTTCAGCAGGCTCTGCTGGCTGGCGCTACCGTGGAGCAGCTACACGAGGCGACCAAGATTGACCCGTGGTTCCTGGATCAGCTGGTGCTGCTGAATGAGGTTGCTGGCGTGGTTCACGCTAAGCGTGACAACCTTGACCCGGAGACCTTGAAGCTGGCTAAGCGTCACGGTTTCTCGGACGCTCAGATTGCTGAGATTATCGGCTCTTCTGAGGATGTTGTACGCGGTGTTCGCCACGCTCTGGGTATCCGCCCGGTCTTCAAGACTGTTGACACCTGTGCTGCCGAGTTTGAGGCGTTCACTCCGTACCACTACTCCTCCTACGACCTGGAGGATGAGGTTGCGCACCACGAGAAGCCCTCGATTATGATTCTGGGTTCGGGCCCGAACCGTATCGGTCAGGGTATCGAGTTCGACTACTCCTGTGTGCACGCTTCGCTGGTGCTGCGTTCGCTCGGTTACGAGACTGTTATGGTCAACTGCAACCCCGAGACTGTTTCGACTGACTACGATATTTCGACTCGCCTGTACTTTGAGCCGCTCACCCTTGAGGATGTGCTTGAGATTGTTGAGTCGGAGCGTCGTACCGGCGGCCTGATGGGCGTGTTCGTGCAGCTGGGCGGTCAGACTCCGCTGAAGCTGGCTCGTGCCCTGAAGGATGCTGGCGTGCCGATTCTGGGCACCACCCCCGAGGCTATTGACCTGGCTGAGGACCGCGGCGAGTTCTCCCGCGTGCTGGAGGAGGGCGGCCTGATTTCGCCCAAGAACGGTACCGCGTTCACTTTCGAGGGTGCTAAGCGCATCGCTGACGAGATTGGTTACCCGGTTCTGGTTCGTCCTTCGTACGTGCTGGGCGGCCGTGGCATGGAGATCGTCTACGATGAGGCGAACCTGGCACGCTACCTGGAGAACGCTACCGAGGTTTCGCCCTCGCAGCCTGCTCTGATTGATAAGTTCCTTGAGGACGCTATCGAGATTGACGTTGACGCACTGTTTGACGGCGAGGAGCTGTACTTGGGTGGCGTCATGGAGCACATTGAGGAAGCCGGTATTCACTCGGGTGACTCTTCCTGTACTCTGCCTCCGATTACTCTCGGCCCGGACATCATCGCGAAGGTGAAGGACGCTACCGAGAAGATTGCTCGCGGCACCGGTGTGCGCGGCCTGATTAACATTCAGTTCGCGTACGTGTCTGAGAACCTGTACGTGATTGAGGCGAACCCGCGTGCGTCTCGTACTGTTCCGTTCGTGTCGAAGGCTACCGGCGTGCAGATGGCTAAGGCTGCTGTGCTGATTGGTCTGGGTAAGAGCATTGCGGAGCTGAAGGCTGAGGGCTACCTGCCGTCGAACATGGATGGCGCGTCCCTGCCCGAGGAGACCGCGATTGCTGTGAAGGCTGCGGTTCTGCCGTTCGCTCGTTTCCGCACTCCCGAGGGTGTGGTGGTCGATTCGCTGCTGAGCCCGGAGATGCGTTCGACCGGTGAGGTCATGGGTCTGGATAAGCACTATGACACCGCGTTCGCGAAGGCTCAGGCTGGTGCTGGTTCGCCGCTGCCGACCTCCGGTAAGGTGTTCATTTCGGTGGCTAACCACGATAAGCGTAACGTCATTATTTACGCGAAGATGCTGGAGTCGCTGGGCTTCGAGATTGTTTCGACCGGTGGTACCGCTGAGATTCTGCGCCGTAACGGCCTGAACTCGGTGATTGTGGCTTCGAAGTTCGCTGAGGCGAATGGCGACCACTCGATTGTGGACATGGTCCGCAACGGTGACATTGACCTGATTCTGAACACCCCTGCCGGTGGCGCTGCTCGTAGCGATGGTTACGAGATTCGTGCCGCTGCGGTTTCGGTGGGCTGCCCGGTCATGACCACTATTTCTGAGTTCGCTGCGGCTGTTCAGGCGATTAATGCTCTGCGTGAGCACAGCTGGGACATCATGAGCCTGCAGGAGCACGGCATTCAGCTGGCTGCCGCTGTGGATGCTCGTTCTGAGGGTGGCGAGGCGTAATGTCCGCCGCTTTTGGTGATCGCCTGGCGAAGGCGATGGCGGAGCGCGGCCCGCTGTGTGTGGGTATTGACCCGCATCCGAACCTGCTGGAGCAGTGGGGTCTTGAGGATTCCGCTGCCGGCCTGGCTGCTTTTACTGAGGCGGTCTATGAGGGTTGCGCCCCGTTTGCGGCGGCATTGAAGCCTCAGGTGGCGCTGTTTGAGCGTCACGGTTCGGCTGGTCTTGCTGTGCTGGAGGCGCTGTTCGCCCGCGCTGCCGCTGATGGTGTGCTGATTGTTGCTGACGCTAAGCGCGGCGATATCGGTTCGACCATGAAGGCGTACGCGGATGCGTGGCTCGGCTCGTCTTCGCCGCTGGGTACCGATTCGGTGACTTTGAGCCCGTACCTGGGTTTTGAGTCGCTACGTCCGGCGCTGGATTTGGCTGATGAGAATGACCGCGGCACTTTCGTGCTGGCGTTGACCTCGAACCCCGAAGGTAAGAGCGTTCAGCACGTGGGTGCGTCGGAGTCTGGTCATTCCGGCGAGGCTGGGGGCGCTGTGGCTAAGCGTATTATCGCTGCGGCTACCGCTGAGAATGCTTCCCGCCAGTGGGAGCAGATGGGCCCGTGCGGCCTGGTGGTTGGCGCGACTGTTGGTCAGGCGCTGGTCGATTTGGGGATTGACCTGAGCGTGTTCAACGGCCCGATTCTGTCGCCGGGTTACGGCGCTCAGGGTGCCTCGGCCGCTGATTTGTACCGCGTGTTTGCGGGCGTTGAGTCGCAGGTGTTGGTGAATTCCAGCCGTGGCGTGCTTGCTGCTGGCCCGTCGGTTGAGGGTTTGGCGCAGGCTGCGCAGGCGGCTCGTGATGACCTGTTGGCGGCTCGCGGCGCATAGTTCGCGTGTTGTGTGAGGGGCGTGTGCTCCGTGTGGATTCTGTTGAGGGTCTGCTCGGGGTGCGCGCCCCTTTTTGCGTACCCCTTGTGCCTGTTTTATCGCATTTTTTCGGTACATCCGCATGCATAATTTTTCCCCCGCCCGCTCGCGCCGATGCGAGTTTGCTCACCTCTGTAGTGGGGGAGTGCGCCTGCTCTTTGAGGCGCGTGCGTGGCTCCACTTTTGATAGGGCGAATACTCCGCTATGCTATAGGGGTACTCCCTGATATTTACGTGCTGACGTGCGTAGACGCATTGTTGGTGCGAGGGTGAGTGCCGCGGGTGGAACGAGGATCCTTGCGCTATCCGTGTTACATTGGTTGATAAGTAAAATTCTATAACTCGCAGAAATGGGGGACCCAACCATGCCGCTGACTCCGCTAACTGAGGATGCGCGCGCCTCCGCCCGCGAGAAGGCAGTACTTGCCCGAGCACACCGCCAGGAAATTAAGCGTGCACTGAGTGACCGTGAACTTTCTGTGCGTCAGGTGCTTGATATGGTCGATTCCGACCCTGCACTGGCTAAAATGCCGGTGGGGCAGATGCTGCGCGCACTTCCGGGCATTGGTGCCGTTCGAGCTGAACGCATCATTGAAGAACTTCATATTGCACCGACTCGCCGCCTTGGCGGCCTTGGTGTACACCAGCGTCGCAAGATGGTGGAGTACTTCAACCGTAATTCGCGGTATTTGAACCGTGCACGTCGCAGGACTAATACTCTGCCTCCTGAATCTTCTCAGTCCTAATACCTCGTGCCTTCAGCTGATGAAGGCGCAGTAAGGAAGCTATGTCTCAGCCGACTCTCACCGTACTGGCTGGCCCCACTGCTGTTGGCAAGGGTACGGTGTGCCAGTACATTCGTGAGAACTACCCGAACGTGTGGTTCTCTGTTTCCGCTACCACTCGTGATCCTCGCCCCGGTGAGGTTGACGGTACTCACTACTATTTCGTTTCGATGGAAGAGTTTGACCAGATGATTGCTGACGGTCAGATGCTTGAGTACGCTGTGGTACACGGTAAGAACAAGTACGGTACTCCGCGCGCTAAGGTCCAGGAGGCCCTGGATGCTGGCCGCCCGGTGATTCTTGAGATTGATCTGCAGGGTGCTCGCCAGATTCGCGAGACCATGCCTGACGCTCGCCTGATTTTCTTGGCTCCTCCGAGTTGGGATGAGCTGGTGTCGCGTCTGGTGGGTCGAGGTACCGAGAGTGAGCAGGAGCAGGCTCGTCGCCTTGAAACCGCGAAGGTTGAGTTGGCTGCTGAGAAGGAATTTGACGTCACGGTCGTCAACGACTCTGTTGAGCGTGCGGCGAAGGAGATTGCTGAGCTGATTGGCGCCGCCTAATCTGCATGCTTTGCGTTTGCGGTGGGGCTAGAGTTTCTTCCGACCTGTAGTTCTGCCGTGAGGCGTTGTGAAGGGTGGGGGTTTCGAAGAGTTTTCTTCGGGCCCCCACCTTTTTGTATGGGCTGGTACGTGCGTTTTAGCCGTTGAGAGGGTAGAATAGTTCTTTAGTTTTGACCGTGCCCTCAGTGTGCCCGGTTTGCGCCATAGCGCGAACGGTGTACGGGGGTGTTCGGTACGTACATTCCATCAAGCTATTTGGAGTTTTTAGTGGCAAACGAAATCAAGGAACACGAGGACTACAACTTCGTTGACGGTGTCGCTCCCGAGGGCATCGTGAGCCCCAGCGCTGACGCGCTGATTGAGAAGGCGGAGTCCAAGTACGGCCTGGTGATTTTCGGTGCCCGCCGTGCACGCCAGATTAACGCGTACTACGCTAACCTGCAGGACAATACTGCTGCGCACGTTGGCCCGCTGGTTGACGCTGAGTCGAACGAGAAGTCCCTGTCGGTGGCAATGCGTGAAATCATTGCTGACCGTGTTGTGGCGGAGCACCGCCCGGACGCTAAGTTCGATGAGGACGGCTACCCCGTTCCCGAGGATCTGTCCGCTGTGATTGATTTCAGCGCGGCTGAGTTCTCTGGCGCTATCGAGGAGGAGTACATCCCCGCAGGTAGCGAAGAGGTTATTGCTATCGAAGAGGTTATCCTCGACGAGTCCGCTGAGTAATCTGCTTTTTACAAGGATTCTTTGACGTACCATGCGCATTATCGTTGGTATTGGAGGGGGCATTGCTGCGTATAAGGCGGCGATGCTCCTTCGCCTTTTTGCGAAGAATGGCGACGAGGTGATCGCCATGCCCACCCCGAACGCGACGAAGTTCGTGGGTGTTCCCACTCTGGAGGCGCTGAGCGGCAACCCCGTCTCAACGGACGTGTTTGACCGCGTGCCGGAGGTAAACCACGTGCGTCAGGCTGAGCAGGCTGACGCTGTGGTGATTGCCCCGGCGACCGCTGATTTGCTGGCTCGTTTGGCGGCTGGTTGTGCGGATGATTTGCTGTCCTCTACGGTGTTGACGACGCACGCGCCGGTGATTTTGGCGCCGGCGATGCACACCCAGATGTGGGAGCATCCGGCGACTCAGGCGAATGTGCAGACTCTGCGTTCGTGGGGTTATCACGTGATTGAGCCTGCGATTGGGCGTTTGACGGGCCCGGATTCTGGTCCGGGTCGCATGCCTGAGCCGGAGGATATTTTCGCGGTGGCTCAGGATGTGATTGCTCGCTTCCCGAAGGGGCAGGTGCACCCGGTGTACACGCCCGGTTACGCGCCGACTGAGCCCCTGTACACGGGCACGGAGCAGGAGCGTATGGCGGCAGCGCGTCAGGCGACGCTGACCTCAGCGCTGCTGGGCCAGGTTGATGCAGGTCAGGGTGAACTCAGCCAGGCAACTGGCGCATCCGAATCGCTGCGTGGTCCTCTGGCAGGTCGCCTCGTGGTCATTACCGCTGGCGGCACCCGTGAGGCGCTGGACCCGGTACGCTTCCTCGGTAACCGTTCGACCGGCAAGCAGGGTGTAGCGCTCGCAGAGGCGGCACGCGACTTGGGCGCGACCGTGCACCTGATTGGCGCGAACCTTGAGGTTCCCGCGCCGGAGGGTGTGCAGGTGACCCGCGTGGTGAGCGCCCTGGAGCTGCGTGAGGCGACCCTTGAGGCGAGCGCGGCGGCAGATGTGCTGATCATGTCTGCGGCGGTGGCTGATTTTAGGCCCGCCGAGTTTGCCGAGTTCAAGATTAAGAAGAGCGCCGATTCTGAGGATGCGCCGGTGATTCAGCTGGTGCGTAACCCGGATATTCTGCGTGAGGTCGTGGTGCGCCGCCAGCAGGCTCGTGAGGCGGGGGAGAGCGCCCTCGGTCCGAAGCTCATTGTTGGTTTTGCGGCGGAGACCGGTTCGGCGGAGAAGACTCCGTTGGAGCTGGGTCGTGAGAAGCTACAGCGTAAGGGCACGGACTTCTTGGCGGTCAATACGGTGGGTGTGAATCGTGGTTTCGGTACGGACGATAACACGATTACGCTGCTGTCGACTCTGGTTGATGAGGCGCCGGTGTTCTCCGGTTCGAAGAAGGAGCTGTCGGTGCATCTGCTGGAGCATGTGGCGGCTTTCCTGCCTGAGCTTTCTGCCTGAGTTTTTACATAAGGCAACCTGGCGTATCCGCGTAGAGTTTCGGAGCGTTTATAGTGTGGAGCCCGTGCGGTACTTCCTGTGGGAGGTATCGTGCGGGCTTTGCTGTACCCTCCGTAGCTCTGCCGCCCGCCTCCTTCTGTAGCCCACTCGGGGAGCATTATATGCAAGCACTTGTGATGCGGGTTTCTTTCTTCTGGGGTTCCTTCCGAGGTTCCGCCGGGGGAGCGTCTCATATTTCTGTCATAGTGGTGAAATTTCTGACCGTACCCCTGAACCGTCAGATAAAGGTCTTGTATCATGGCATAGAGAGTATTTCGCGTTGAAGGGGAAGAAGCACCATGCCCGAGAATCAGAGCAAGCCCGCCGCGGTACAGTCCGCCCAGAGTGAGGAGCGCCCTCAGATTCTGGTGATCACCGGTATTTCCGGTGCCGGCCGCAGCACCGTCGCAAATGTACTGGAGGATGAGGGCTGGTACGTTATCGATAACATTCCGCCGCAGATGCTCGGTTCCCTGGCTGAGCTGGTGACCCGTGACGGTGCGCGAGTTCCGAAGGTGGCGCTCGGCATTGACGTTCGCGCCCGCGCACTGTTCTCCGATCTTCCCGCTGCGATTGAGACTTTGCGCAAGTCCGATATTGACTTCTCCATGCTCTTCCTTGATGCCAAGGACGAGACCATTATTGCCCGCTACGAGGCTCAGCGCCGCCCGCACCCGCTGCAGGGTGAGGGTCGCGTCCTCGACGGTATCCGCGCTGAACGCACTCTCTTCGAAGGTCTGCGCCTCGCTTCTGACCGCACCATTGACACCACCGGCATGAATGTTCACGAGCTGGCTCGTACCGTGCGTGAAATGTTTGCTGAGGGTGCGGATAAGAAGCTGAATCTGACCGTGATGAGCTTCGGCTTCAAGTACGGTGCGCCTTCGGACGCTAACTACATGGCTGATATGCGTTTCATCCCGAACCCGCACTGGGTTCCGGAGCTGCGCCCCCTGACCGGTCAGGACGCCCCGGTGCGCGACTACGTGCTCGAGCACGCCGGCACCGAGGAGTTCATCAGTAACTACCTTGCGGCTCTTCGCCCCGTGCTTGAGGGCTACCGCCGTGAGGGTAAGTACTACGCCACCATCGCAATTGGCTGCACCGGTGGTAAGCACCGTTCCGTGGCTGTGACGGAAGAACTAGCTCGTCGTCTCTCTGCTTTCGGTGAGCTGAACGTGAATGTTCAGCACCGCGACAAGGGCCGCGAGTAAGTTCCGCCCGGCGCGTCCCAACCACCGCGTCGTGTTTCATTAGCCGCCGTCCAGCCCCGCACCCGTGGGGCCGGCATACCATTCCTTCCGGGTATGTGAGGTATTACTATGTCCACCCATTCGACCAGTTATGACACTCAGGGTATTCCGCGCCTGCCGGCTCTGCCGACTCAGGCGTTGCGCCTGTTGAAGACCACGCACCGTTCGCCGAAGGTCACGGCGATGGGCGGCGGCCACGGGCTGTACGGTTCCCTGTCTGCGCTTCGCCACGTCACGCCTGATTTGACGGCTGTTGTGACGGTTGCTGACGACG
This sequence comes from Rothia sp. HMSC061E04, assembly GCF_001813685.1. Classification (NCBI taxonomy): domain Bacteria; kingdom Bacillati; phylum Actinomycetota; class Actinomycetes; order Micrococcales; family Micrococcaceae; genus Rothia; species Rothia sp. HMSC061E04. The sequence continues at coordinate 39,239 of NZ_KV813706.1, forward strand.
GCGGCTCGTCGGGTCGTTTGCGTGAGGAGATGGGTATTCTCCCTCCGGGAGATTTGCGTATGGCGCTTTCTGCGCTGTGTGATGACACCGATTGGGGTCGCACGTGGCGTGATGTGATGCAGCATCGTTTTAGCGCGCCCGAGGGTTACGAGGGTGATTTCCCGCTGGATTACCATGCTCTCGGTAACCTGCTGATTGCGACTCTCTGGCAGCTGCTGGATGACCCGGTTGCGGGTCTGGACTGGGCGGGTGCCCTGCTGAATGCGCGCGGCCGCGTGTTGCCGATGGCGCTGGATCCGATGGTCATTTACGGCACCGTGCTGCGTGAGCATAACGGTGGCGGTATTGAGCGTGTGAAGGTGGTCGGCCAGGTGAACCTCTCGAAGGAGGAGCGGGTTCACGATATTGGTCTATCTCCCGCAAATGCGCGTCCTTGCCCGGAGGCGCTCTCCGTTATTGAGGAATCCGACTGGATTGTTTTGGGCCCGGGTTCGTGGCGTACGTCGGTTCTGCCACATCTGCTGCTGGACGCTCAGCGTGAGGCGATTATCCGCACGGAGGCGCGCCGCTGCGTGGTCATGAACCTCTCCGACGATAAGGAGACGGTCGGCTTCACCCCGGCAACGCACCTGGATTTGTTGCGCCAGTACGCCCCGAAGCTTCACCTTGACGCGGTGATTGCTGACGCTGACATGCAGGCTGATCACCGTTCCGAGCTGGAGCGTGAGGCTTCTGCGATGGGTGCGAAGGTTGTGTGGGCGCATCTGCGTTCGAGCTCCCAGCGGAATGTGCACGACCCGCTGAAGCTTGCGGCTGCATATAACGAAGCGTTTGAGCTGAGCTCTTAGGTTTACTGGCTTGGGTTTGCTGCTCAAGTGTGTTGCTTGAGCTGGCTGTTATGTGCGCCCTTTTTCCTGATTTTTAGACTTAAACACTACGCCCAGAAGGACCTGTTCATGGCATTAACCACGCTCGTCAAGGACGAACTCGCCAACTACGAGGCAACGAAAGTCTCTGCTCGTAAGGCAGAAATCTCTACGATTCTGCGTTTTACCGGAGGCCTGCACATTGTCTCGGGGCGAATCGTGGTGGAGTCTGAGGTCGACCACGAGGCAACCGCCCACCGCATGCGCCGCACCATCGCGGAGATTTACGGTCACGATTCTGAGCTGACTAGCGTCAGCGGTGGCGGTCTGCGTCGAGGCGGCAGGTACATCGTGCGTGTGGATCACGGCGGTGAGGCGCTGGCTCGCCAGACCGGTCTGCTGGATTTGCGTGGCCGCCCGGTGCGTGGCCTGCCGCCGGCCGTGGTGAACGGCTCTCTGCAGGATGCTGAGGCGGTCATGCGCGGTGCGTTCTTGGCGCACGGTTCGCTGACTGAGCCGGGTCGTTCCTCCTCCCTGGAGATTACTTGCCCCGGTCCGGAGGCTGCGCTTGCGCTGGTGGGTGCGGCTCGTCGTCTGGACATTATTGCGAAGGCACGCGAGGTGCGCGGCACCGACCGTGTGGTGGTGCGTGACGGCGAGACCATTTCGCACCTGCTGGAGCGTATGGGCGCGACCGGCACTCTGACCACGTGGCGTGAGGCGCGCACCCGCAAAGAGGTTCGTGCGACCGCGAACCGTCTTGCGAATTTTGATGACGCGAACCTGCGCCGTAGCGCTCAGGCTGCTGTTGCGGCGAGCGCCCGCGTGGAGCGTGCCCTGCAGATTCTGGGTCATGAGGCGCCGGATCATCTGCGCTATGCCGGTGAGCTGCGTGTGTTGCATAAGCATGCGTCGTTGGATGAGCTGGGTCGTCTGGCTGATCCGCCGATGACGAAGGACGCGATTGCGGGCCGTATTCGTCGCCTGCTGGTGATGGCTGATAAGCGTGCTTCGGAGCTGGGTGTTCCGGGTACTGAGTTGCCGCGCGAGGACTAAGCGAAGGCTAGATTCTGCTCTTAAACGGCGCGGGTAGCTCGTGTGGCCGAGGTGTTTGTGACGGTTTTATGACAAACCAAGCCCCTCCGTTTTTGAACAAAAACCGCATATTTTTCAAAAATGAGCCTGTGGATGGCCCCTTTCGCACTGTGCGAGGGGAGTTATCCACAGGTTCTTTGCGTGCGCTCGTGCGTTCGCGCGCGTGAGCCTAGGGTAGGGGTATGACGAGCATGACCCCTAACCACGAGCAGAACAACCTGCAGAACCCGAGTGCTGCACCGAACAACGGTGCTGCGCAAGACAACGCACCCCAGCCGGGCGGCGCGCAACGTAGCGCCCGCTCCCTGATGAACAGCCTCTACCGTAGCCCGCGCGCCCGCAAGAACGGTGCGCCGGATGCTGAGGACACCGTGCCGCTGGCAATCTCAACTGAGGTAACGCCCGCGGAGGTACCTGCCGAAGAAACACCTGCCGAGTCTGCGGCATCCCACCCGGAGTCGAATGGTTGGGCTGACTGGGATCAGCAGCCCGACTGGAACGAGGTGGACGACTGGGCGGAGTGGGAGCAAGCTGATCAGCCCGGCACCACCCGCAGTACCCGTTGGGGCTTGTCGCCGCGCGTGCTGCTTCTGGTGGCGGTGTTGGCGTTGGTTGCCGTGGTGTGGGGTGTGACCCAGTTTTCGGCGGCGCCGCGTGCCGAGCAGTTCGCCTCTCCGAGTGCTTCCGCCGAGTCGGTGCAGGCGGTGGGTGCCCAGCAGAGCCCCGGAACTCAACCCGGCACCCAGTCCGCTGCTCAATCTACTGCCCAGCCGGGCGCTAACCCGAGTGAATCCGCGCAGGGTGGCGCCTCCGGTGAGGCTACCGTGCGGGTGCACGTGGCGGGTGCCGTGAACAATCCCGGCGTGTACACGCTGCCCGCGCAGGGTCGTGCCGTGGATGCGATTGCCGCCGCCTCCGGTGCCGCAGCGGATGCTGATCTGGACCGCGTGAATCTTGCCGGTGCGCTCAGTGACGGGGTGCAGATTTATGTGCCGCATCGTGGTGAGACGGCTGCTCCGGCGCAGATTCAGCCCAATGGTGGCACGGCGAATGCGGGTCAGGGTAACGCGGCGAATGGTGCATCGCAGGGTGGCGCTCAGCCTCAGCCTGCACGCACGCTAACTCCTGCAGGCAGCGCGCAGAAGGGCTCAACCCCGGTGAACATTAACACCGCCACCGCTGAGGAGCTGCAGACCCTGCCGCGTATTGGTCCGGCGATGTCTCAGCGCATTATCGCCTGGCGTGAGGCGCACGGCGGTTTCCGTAGCGTAGATGAGCTGGATGCGGTGCCCGGCATTGGTCCGTCGATGCTGGAGAATTTGCGCCCGCTGGTGATGGTCTAATGCGCCGACAGAACCGCGGACCGAACCGTTTGCAGAACCACTGGCAGGCAGGGGAGCGGGAACTTTTTCCCGGTTCCTCGCGCCTCACCCGGCGCTTCACCCGGTCCGCGGCTACGGCGTATGAACGCGCCCGCTACCGCTGGAGCATCGGTACTGAACGGTGGCGTACCCGCCGCGATGAGCAGGAGCTGCGCGCCCAGGGAAGCCTCATTCACCTGGACTTTCGCCTGAGTTTCACGGTGCTGGCGCTGTGGGCTTTTACCGCGGCGGCGCTGACCGTGGGAACGTGGCGGGTGGTGCATCCGCTGGCGTGCGTGCTCATTGCTCTGCTGGGGTGCCTGGCGATTCTGCTGTTCTTTCCGCCGCGTGCGGTGATGCCGTACAGCCTGCTCTTTCGCACGACGGGACAGCTGGTTTTTCTGGCGTGTATTGTCACGGTTCAGGCGGTGCTTTTGTGCGCTACGGGGGTGGATGCATCCCGCGCCACGCTACAGCAGGCGCAGGGCGCCTCGCTTCGTCTGAATGGCACGGTGGAGCAGGTTCGCCGCGTGGATCCGCGTACTACTCTGGTGGTTATTAAGCTGGAGGAAATTCAGGGGCGGAGCGTGCGTGCGCTGGTGAATGAGCGGGTGCGTGTGTACCGGCGTGACGGTTCGGCGAAGAGCGCCGCGCAGCGTCTGGAGGCAAGTTCGGCGGCGAACTCGGCGGCTAAGCACCAGGGGAGCGGCACCGCGCGCTCGCAGGCGATTTATCCGGGCATGAAGGTGACTGCCCTCGGTACGGTGGAGTTTAACGGTTCCACGGCGAAGCTGAGCGGCGCAACTATTTTTCCCGCGCCCGCCTCCGGTGCCGGGTCGAACGCTACCGACCAGACGGCGGAGGAGCCGTATCTGTCCACGCTCAAGGAACAACTGCGCACCCGCGCCCTGGATACCCTGGGCACGGAATCGGCGGCACTAGTTTTGGGCACCGCCTACGGGGACGACTCGCTGATGAGTTCCACCGCGCGGGAGGACTATAAGCTCAGCGGGCTCAGCCATATTACGGCGGTGTCCGGGGCGAATATTGCCATCGTGTTTTTGGGTGCGTACCGGCTGGTGTTGGCGATTCGTCCGTACCGCTTCGCCAGCGCGTACCTGCTGTTCCGCTCGTTGAGGCAACGGCTGCGAGGGAGAGGCACGGGTCATTCTCGCCGCCCCGCGTACCCCCGGCATCCCGCCCAGCCCCAACACTCTATCCAACCCCATCAACCTACCCCGCCAAATGCCCACGCCCTGCCGCCGCTCGTGCACCGGCTGAGCACCCTCGCCATTCCGCACCGCGTCATGGTGCTGTGCGGGGTTGCGGCGGTGCTCGCCTACGCCATGCTGCTGGATTCTGAGGGTTCCGTGATTCGTTCCCTCGCCATGGGTCTGCTCGGTGCTTACGCGATGCTGCGCGGTTCGGGTCGCCAGTCCTTGGCGGCGCTGCAAACCACGGTGCTGATGTGTCTGCTTGCCGCCCCGCACCTCGCCGTGGATATGGGGTTCGCCCTGTCGGTGACGGCAACCTCCGCGTTGATTCTGCTGGGCCCTCCGCTGATTCGCCTTCTCATGCGCGTCATGCCGGTGTTCTGTGCGGAAATGCTCGCCGCGCCGATTGTGGCGTCCCTGTGGTGCACTCCGCTGATTTTGATGATGAGCGGTAAGGTGCCGCTCTACTCGGTTCCGGCGAACCTGATTGCTGCTCCTTTGGCACCGCTGAGTATGCTCGCCGGGCTGGCGGCGCTCGGATTCATGCTCCTGGGTCTGCCCACTGCGGCGGATCTGTGCCTGCGTGCCGGTGGCCTTGCCGCGCAGGGCATCGAGTGGGCGGCACACACTGCCGCGCACGCGCCGGGTAACCCGTGGGCGCCCGGTTCGAGCGTGCCTGCGGTGGTGTGTAGCGCCCTCTGCGTGCTGGCGTTGAGCGTTGCCCTCTGGTGGGTGGATGCGCGCCGCTACCGTGCGGTCACGCACCGGCAGTATTTGCGGGTGGTACCGCACACCGCGCCCTCCTATCAGCGCTCCCATCAGCCCGCCCGGTCTTAACCGACTAACCGTGACCGACTACCGCTAACCACCGTTAGGAGGCATATGAGAAGAAAACGCTATGATGGATATTCGAGACTCTACCCGCGCCGCACCCTGCGCGCAGTGGGGCCGAGTTCAGCCCGTACCCTGCAGATAAAGGCGAGTGATAAGCGTGTCCGAGCGTAAGCGTTCAACCCAGCGTGGTGGTTCCCGAGGCTACGCCCGCCGAGGCGGCCCCGCCCTCGACACCGCGTGGCGTACCGTCACCCCGGCGCCCGCCCTCATGCTCTACGGCCCGGAGGAGTACTTCGCCTCCCGCGCTGCGGCACGCCTGCGTGAGCTGTTCCGCAGCATCCACCCGGAGGTGGACCGCGTTCAGATTAACGCCGCCACCTACACGGCGGGGGAGCTGATTCTGCACGCTTCGCCCTCCCTGTTCGGTTCGGCAAAGATCATTGAGGTTGAGAACGTCGCCTCCATGAGTGACGAGTTTTTGACCGATACGCTCGCCTACCTGAATGCCCCCGAGCCGGACATCATGCTGATTCTGAACCACTCGGGCGGTAACCGCGGCAAGAAGCTCATCGACCTGGTGCGTTCCCAGTTCGTGCTCATTAACTGCAAGGCGCTCAAGACCGACCGTGAGAAGAGCGAGTTCTTGGCGGGGGAGTTCGCAGCAGCTCAGCGCCCCATTACCGGCGGCGCCCTGGCGTTGCTGACTGCCGCCGCCTCCGACACTGCGGAGCTTGCCGCCGCATGCCAGCAGCTGCTCTCAGACGTACTCGGCGAAATCACCGAGGAGGCGGTGAACCGCTACTACGGCGGCCGCACCGAAGTCACCGCGTTCCGCGTCAGTGATGCCGCGATTTCCGGTAACGCCCCGGAGGCACTGCGTCTGCTCCGTCACTCCCTTGCCACCGGCACGGAGCCGATTCCGATGCTGGGTGCGCTCGCCATGCGTATCCGCAATATTGCGCGCGTGCACCACGTGCGTATGAGCGCTAACGAACTGGCGCGTGAGGTGGGTATGTCACCGTGGCAGGTTGAGCAGGCTCAGCGTGACGGCCGCCGTTTTACCGGCGCCCAGCTGGCGCATATTGTGCAGCTTCTGGCTGATGCGGACGCCCAGCTGAAGGGCGAGTCGCAGGACGCGGTGTATGCGGTGGAGCAGGCTGTTTTGGCGATTGCTCTACCTCCGCGCCTGTAGTGCATAATAGAGCCCATGCTCGAAATTCTGAAGAAAATTTTCTTTGCCCTGCTGCCCTTCCTGCAGAAGGCGGCAGAGGATGCCCTCAACGACGCTACTGCGTCTAAGGGCGGCTCCGAGTCCTCCCAGAAGAGCGAGTCCCACAAGGGCGAATCTCGTCAGGGTGAGGCTCGTACCTCCGGCTCTTCGGCGCCTAAGCCGAGCGCCCCGAAGCCTTCCTCGGCAAAGTCCACAGCAAATTCCTCGGCACCTAAGCCTTCCGCACCGGCTTCGACCGGCGCATCCGACGGTTCGGATTACCCGGGCGATTACCGCGACATGATCAACTTTGAGTACTCACCCTCCCTGGACGGCGACGCTGACCCGGGTGAAATCGTGTGGACGTGGGTTCCTTTCGAAGAAGACCACTCGCAGGGTAAGGACCGCCCGGTGCTTCTGGTGGGTCGTGACGGTGAGTACCTGCTGGCGCTCATGATGACCAGCAAGGACCACAATAACCGTGAGCACGCTGATCCGAACTACCTTGATATTGGTTCGGGCCCGTGGGATCCGCAGGGCCGCGCTTCTGAGGTGAAGCTGAACCGTGTGATTCGTGTTCGCCCGGATTCGATGCGCCGTGAGGGTGCCATTATGCCGGAGGATACGTTCCGCCTGATTGAGCGTGCGTGGACTCGCCATAACGGTTAACGCCCTGTGTCGGTAGTTTCACCGGCGACCGGCGCTGATTATCTGCGCCGGATGTGGAGGCTGCGTGTAGCGGTTTTCACAGTATTTTTCTCTCCGCGAGGGTCTGTCGTGGAGGCTGTTCATCTGGTATTATGTGTGGTTGAGTGTCCGATGGTCATCGGGCACTGCTGGCCGGTTGCCATAGGCATCCCCACGCCGCTCAGTCGATGATCGGCCAGCGTCGCCCTCACCGACCAATAAGACAAAACAGAAAGTTTAATTGTGGCTAACATTAAGTCTCAGAAGAAGCGTATCCTCACCAACGAGAAGGCTCGCCTGCGCAACAACATTGTAAAGTCCGAGCTGAAGACCGCGACCCGCAAGGTCAAGGCTGCTGTTGAGGCACAGAACAAGGAAGCCGCTGTTGAGGCTCTGCGTTTTGTGAACCGTAAGCTGGACAAGGCTGTTTCCAAGGGTGTTCTGCACAAGAAGACCGCTGCAAACAAGAAGTCCGGTCTTGCTGCGCTGGTAAACAAGGCTTTCTAAAACTTGCGGGGTACCTAAGTACCTCTCTGGTTTAGGGCAGAGATCCCCTGTGTTCCCCCTCCTCTAAGGGGAACGCAGGGGGTTTCTTTGTACCCAAAATAGGCGATGTGTCCACAATGAGGGTACCTTCAAACAAAACATTATGGACTGAGTACCTCCAAAATGGCAGTAGAATCAGGCGCCACAGGGTCATGAGCCACATAATGCTTCGCCAAAATAGCCTCCGTATTACCCAGCTGCGCAGCACCCGCACTCACACCACTCTCACGCACCAGCAACGTAGCAACCGTCTTCCGTAGCGCATGCGGGCGAACCCACTCAATACCGCTACCCTTCAAAGCCCTATCCCACTGTCCAGCAATATTCACGCGATCCGTATAACCTCCATGCGCAGGGTGGGGGAGCACGGGACCACTCAGAGACCCCCAATCACCTCCTGCGTGGCGACGCAGCGCCTCAATCAAGAACTCGGGGAGCCACACAGCCAGATCCTGTGCGTGCTTGAGGTGCTCCTGCCTGTACACCCGACCGGAATCACGGATAACTGTCCCAGTCACATGCCACACCACACCGCTCCAAACCCTCCCAGCACATGCCCAGCGCCTCACCAATACGCGCGCCGGTAACTAGAAGAATCTCCACCAGTACATCCAACCCCATAGGTGCACCAGTAAAGCACGCACGCAGCTACTGCACCTGCTCCATGCTCAACACCTGCACAGGCTTCTTCACCGGGTTGATGCCCTTCGTAGCCTTTGCAGGATTCCGGGAGATAGCATCGTGACGGATAGCAGTATCGAAAACCTGCCCCAGAAGCGACCGCACCACCTTTAACGTGGGCGCACCGGTACTCTTGGCTGCCTCAGACAGGTGAGCCTGAATCAGCGAGGGGGTACACTCAAGCAGGCGCAGAGCCCCAAACCAGGGGAGTAGATGCTTATCGAGCAGAATCTGGTACCTGCTGATAGTGTCCGAGGGGTGTTCCCGCTCCGCATTCCACTCATCCCACCACACACGCACCGCATTAGCCACCGTGGAATGCGGGCTCAGCACCGTACCCGACGCAGTAAGAATCACCGCAGCATACTCACGCAGAGCAATCTCCGCATGAGTACGAGTCGAAGCAGTCCTGCGCAAACGGCGACGCACCCCGTCAAGCCCCCTATAGTAGGTAGACGCTTGCCACGTACCAGCCTTAGTGTTGGTGAGAGTGATGGTGCCGTGGGTGCCGAACGGAAGGCGCTCGCATGGCATGGTTTCTCCTCTCAGAAATGGTTGTGTATTTGCTCTCTTAGCACCGTGTCTGGGCACATAGTGGGGGAAGATGAATATAAAATGTAGGTACACTGACCACAAGAACCCTAGAGGAGTGCACATGTCGTATCCAGCTTTCGCAGTGGCGAATACCCTTATCGAAAGGTCGAAGATGACTGGCAAGCCGCTTACCCCTTTGAAGTTGCAGAAGGTTATGTATTTCTTGACCTCTGAGTATGCAAAGGAGACCGGCGGTGAGAACCTCATGCTGGATAATTTCCAAGCGTGGGCGTATGGTCCTGTCGTTCCGGCAATTTACCAGGAGTTCAAGCCGTTTCGTGCTAACCCGATTACTGACTACGCGACTGATAGCCAGGGTTATATCCTCAAGGTGACGGTTGCAGAAAATCCTGCTTTTGAGCGAACTCTGAACCGCGTATGGGACGCAACGGTTGGGAAGACCCCGAGTCAGCTTGTGACTATCTCTCATGCAGAAGGCTCTGCATGGTCTCAAACTTGGAATGATGAAGCCGGGGAAGGTGACCCGATCCCGTTCGAAGCAATCAAGAACGATTCCACGTATAAGAAATACTTGGGACTGTAACCGTGGAAGAAGTCACCGAGAAGAAACAGCCAAAGAACCAGAAGGGCGCAGAGGGGGAGAACAACCACTCTGGTACATCAATACCTAAGACTGTAACCGTGGAAGAAGTCACCGAGGAGAAACAGCCAAAGAACCAGGAGGGCGCAGAGGGGGAGAACAACCACTCTGGTATATCCCAGACGAAAGGTGAACCGGCACCACAAGGGACGTTCGATAGCTTCCAAGCGCTCAAACTTATAGCTCCTTTCCTATGGCTCTGGGAACTATACGCCCAATCGAGATTCGTAGATGACAGGGATAGTACAAAGAATTATGCAATGATCTACGAGAAGAGAGAACGTGTTGTCTTCTGGCTTGATTTGGTATTACGTGCGTTTCTCGTGTGGGTAGTGCTGACAATCCTGCTGAAGACTCTTCACCTAGACCTGCCCGATCTATCCGGCGTGGTGCCGCATATCCGCATTCCGGGGGAGAACCCCTGGTTCGAGTGGCCGTCCAGGTGAAGCCGTCACGGAAAAAGTTCTGTGCGAACCTGGTACGATATGAACATCTCCTGTCGGAACGCCACAGGGCACTCGGCATTACCTCTCTGAATGTTGAACAAATCGGTGAAGTTTGTAAACCCCCGATGCGCCAACCACTGCGCATCGGGGGTTTATTCTGTCTCCAGCACCTCGAGACCACCGCCCGGACAAGCCCATGACCACAGAAGAGGTCCTCTACCTACTCGATGAGAGCCTACGCAAAATCATCGTCAAAGAAGGGGTCATTGAAAAGAACAACACCGGCTGGGTGGTCTACCCGCCCAACACGGAAGCAGACTTCCCCCGGATTGAGCTTATTTGTATTCAGAGGCGAGGAGTCAAGGTTCAGAGTAAGGGAAAGCCGATTACGACTCACCCAGTGAGATCTTCCAACGCTCGCAACGTCAAGCGCCTGCGAGATTGTGCCGCACGTAGTTCTTCGTTTAGCAATTGGCTGAAACGGCTTGCAGGACCAGTTCCCCTGCGGTTTCCTCGCTTTGATTCATTCGAGGGTACGGAGCGCATTATGCACCCCAGCTTGAATCGTCAGTAAGGACATGGTCAGCAGGGTGGGCGACAAGACGGTAACCCGACTTGGTCGCTGATTTAGCCCTCGCGAGAATCTCAGCAGCCAATTGAGCATCGGTAAGAGGAGCGGCCACTTGTTCTCGCATTGCGTTGTCTGCCGCAGAGATAATGACCGTCATGTCCACGTTGAGTGCGTCACAGATGGTTTTGAGGTCACGGACGGGGAGTGATCCTTCTGACCGATATACAGGTCGGCTGAGCTTACTCTTGGAGATGCCAGTTTTTGCAGCCAGGGTTAGCAGGTCTTTACCTCGCCGAACCACCCATACCTTTGTTGAAGCGCCACGGTGAGAATGGGTCGGGACGTACATGGTTTAGGGGTCTTTCTCCTGATGAGATTGCAGATGTCCTTTTATATACTGTGAAAAATACTGAGTTTATGAAGAGCCCGGATAACCGACACCAATATATTGCAGTTGTAGACGTTCCAAAGATAGGCCTTGTAAGAGTTGCCGCAAAGCTTGCAAAGGATCCAGAATATCTAGGTAAAATAGATGTGTTATCAATTTTCCCTATAAAACCTGGTAAAAGGGGTAAAGCATGGAAGAAGAAATCATCGCAAAGTATCTTCTAACTATGCCGATGCCTGATATTAGTCGTAAATGGGTGGGAGAATATGCCCGGACTGAGGAATGGGACCAAGCTATTATTGCTGCGGTCAGTTGCTTTTTAAAGCAGGGGGCACATTTCCCGAAGGTTGTTTTGAAGTACTTAGATTTTGAGTATTTCGATGATAAGGATTACGCGAGGATTCGGGAACTTGCTACTGAGGATTTTGATTACGAGGCCCACCTTGATTTGTTAGAGCGTTAGGATACTGCGAAAGCCCTGTGCACGGTGTTCTTGTGAGGGGCTTTTGTGTACCCATTTTTGAGTTTTCCACTGTACGGAGCTTTTATCCGATTGAGAATAAAGAAGCTGAAGACTATGTTGGATTGGGAAAAAGCTAAGATTCTATCCGCTGTTATGCGAACCCGTGCCCTGGAGGAGCGGACACGACCTTTTGTCGAAGAATTTGATAATGCGGGTGAGTGGGAGTTGGCTCTTGCTAGCGTTATTGGTGATTTTGTGAAGCAAAAGGTTACTTTTCCGTATGATGTTGCGGTGCTGGCGGATCATGAATTTATGCCTGATGATTTGGTAGAGAGTATGTGGACTTACGCTACTGAAGAGTTCGACTATGAGGCTCATCTAGACCTCCTAGAGCGTTAGATTTATATAATTAGAAGCCCTGTGCACGGTGTGCGTGTGCGGGGTTTCTTTGTACCCATTCCTATGGAGGCGCCCGCCCGGTGACGAAACCGCTTGCGGGTCGCGTGGAAGCCCGTATAGTGGGAACTATCGGCGGTACCGCACACCGCGCCTATCAGAGCGCCCCACGCGGCGTCTCACATGGCGCCGGTGTGGGTACACATTTTTGCATATTATCAGGAGGTTCCCCATGAGTAACGAGACCACAGAAGAAGCTTACGATTATCGTGAAGACCCTGAGTATTGGCGAGCTCCGTTCGATTTTACGAAGCCCATATCTGATGCAAATACTCCGGAGGGGTGGATGCGTGCTGAGTTGAATGGGCGTTTTTTTAATGCTCCGGTGGCACGCCCCGGTGCCGAATATGAGTGGGGTCTGGCAGAGATTAAGCGTAGGAACGAAGCTAAGGAATTCCCCTTCAAATATAGCGAAGTAACCAGCTTGTATCGTGAGAAGGTAGCTAATGGTGAGTTGCCAGATGTTTATGCTGGCACTCCATACGATTTGGCGCTTCTGCCTTTCTAACATAGTTTCCCCTTCCGCCCGGGGTTTTGGGCGGCATAACCGAATATAGAACATATTTTTACAACACCACCCACCACACAACCACCGATCACGAGCTAAGGACAACGATGAGCCAGCCGAACTTCCCGCCCGCCCGACTCTTTGACGCTTTCGCCAAGCCCGCCTCCACAGAACAGCCCGCGAAGAAGGGACTGCTCGGCAAGCTGCGCCTGAGCGAATCCTCCGAAGAGGACAACTACACGACCGTCATGCTGGTCGGCTTCAACTCCGCGAAGGAACCCCCGGGCAACGGTGAAGACGCCCTCGACGTGATTCACCGCGCGTTCGACCCGTGCGATGAGAGCCCCGGCTTCGACATGGACGACTTCTACGACTATGCTTCCGTCGCCCCGCAGCTGCAGAACAGCGACGACTCCGAATCCACGGTTCTGGTGTGGCCCAAGATGTTCTACAACAGGGTCACCATCCCGGAGCGCCGCCTGCGCCTGCTCGTGGTGACCGGCCCCGCCCCGAGCCTGTGCCTGCAACGGTTCATGACCCGCTTCTTCAAGTACGTGAAGAAGCTCCACGTGGACCACGCGGTCTTCGTTGAGACCTTTGAGGATCAGGTGGCGCACACCCGCCCGTACCCGTACACGCTGACCACTCACGACGAGAAGCTGGCGGCTATCCCCGGTATTCTGCACGAGTATTTCACCGGTTCTACCTCGGTGACGATGGCGATGTCTGCGCTCGCCGCCGAGCACGGCCTGCGTTCCTCGGTCATGTTGCGTATGAGCATCCCGGGGTATCTGAGCTTTAACCAGCAGAACCCGCGTGCGGTCGTGAGCCTGATCGAGGCGCTGGAGGTCATCCTCGGCATTAAGGTCGAGTCTGAGGAGTACGACCGCCTGCGCGCCCACGCTGACGAGTGGGAGGCGGAGCTCGCTGAAGAAATGGCGAAGGACTACGAGAAGGTTGAGCTGGTGCGTGAGATTGAGCAGAAGATGGATTCGACTCTGCGCACTGTTTCCGGTGAGGTGATTGCCGAGGATATTGAGGGCTACCTGGATTCCCTCAGCGGTGCCTCCGAGGGCGTAAATCCTGCCGATGATGGTGCGGATTCCGCGGAGGACTCTTCGGAACGTTAGGTCCGTTCGCACATATGGCGCGGGTATGGGAAAATGATAGGTAACTATGCCCATACCCGCAGCCAGCATCTCGAAAGGATGATGTGATTGGCACCCATGTCGAAGAACCCGCCCGTTCCGGCGGCGACCGACCCCGCGATTATTCGCAACTTCTGCATTATCGCCCACATTGACCACGGTAAGTCCACCCTCGCAGACCGTATGCTGCAGGCCACCGGCGTGGTTGCCCCGCGCGATATGAAGGCGCAGTACCTGGACCGCATGGACATTGAACGTGAACGCGGTATCACCATTAAGTCTCAGGCTGTGCGCATGCCCTGGGACGTTGACGGCACCTCCTACGCGCTAAACATGATTGACACCCCCGGCCACGTGGACTTCACCTATGAGGTGTCCCGCTCCCTGGCTGCGTGTGAGGGTGCGCTTCTACTCGTGGACGCCGCCCAGGGTATTGAGGCTCAGACCCTGGCGAACCTGTACCTGGCGATGGAGAACGACCTGACCATCATCCCGGTGCTGAACAAGATTGACCTTCCCGCGGCTCAGCCCGATAAGTACGCTGAGGAGCTGGCGAACCTGATTGGTTGCGAGCCGGACGAGGTTCTGCGCGTATCGGGTAAGACCGGTGAGGGCGTTGAGGCTCTGCTGGACCGTATTGTGGAGGCGATTCCCGCCCCGCAGGGTGACGCATCCGCCCCGGCGCGTGCCATGATTTTTGACTCGGTGTACGACTCGTACCGCGGTGTGGTCACCTATGTGCGTGTTGTGGACGGTAGCCTGCAGCCGCGTCAGAAGATTAAGATGATGTCCACCGGCGCTGAGCATGACCTGCTTGAAATCGGCGTGATTTCCCCTGAGCCTGTGCCCTCGAAGGGCCTGGGCGTGGGCGAGGTAGGTTACCTCATTACCGGTGTGAAGGACGTCCGTCAGTCCCGTGTGGGTGATACCGTCACCTCCGCTGTCAAGCCTGCGCAGGAGTCCCTGGGCGGTTACGAGGACCCCAAGCCGATGGTGTTCTCTGGCCTGTTCCCGATTGATGGTTCGGACTACCCGGCGCTGCGTGACGCGCTGGATAAGCTGAAGCTCAACGACGCCGCGCTGATTTACGAGCCGGAGACTTCTGCCGCTTTGGGCTTCGGTTTCCGCTGTGGCTTCCTGGGTCTGCTGCACCTGGAGATTGTGCGTGAGCGCCTGGAACGCGAGTTCAACCTGGACCTGATTTCGACCGCGCCGAACGTTATTTACGACGTGGTGGATGAGGCTGGCAACGCTAAGCGCGTGACCAACCCGAGCGAATTCCCCGAGGGTAAGGTCGCGACCATCCGCGAGCCCATGGTGGCGTGTACGATTATTGCCCCGAGCGAGTACATTGGCGCGATTATGGAGCTGTGCCAGGCTCGCCGCGGCCAGATCGGCGGCATGGATTACCTGTCCGAGGATCGTGTGGAGATGCGTTACCGCCTGCCCCTGGCAGAGATCGTGTTCGACTTCTTCGATCAGTTGAAGTCCCGTACCCGCGGTTACGCGTCGCTGGACTGGAAGTTCGACGGTGAGGAAGAGGCTGACCTGGTGAAGGTCGATATCCTGCTGCAGGGTGAGAAGGTGGATGCATTCAGCGCCATTACTCACCGCGATAAGGCGTACTCGTACGGCCTGATGATGACTTCTAAGCTGCGTGAGCTGATTCCTCGCCAGCAGTTTGAGGTGCCGATTCAGGCGGCTATCGGTTCGCGTATTATTGCCCGTGAGAATATTCGCGCGATGCGTAAGGATGTTCTTTCGAAGTGTTACGGTGGCGATATTTCGCGTAAGCGTAAGCTGCTGGAGAAGCAGAAGGAAGGCAAGAAGCGCATGAAGATGGTCGGTCGTGTGGAGGTTCCGCAGGAAGCCTTCATTGCGGCACTGTCTTCGGGCGAGGAGAAGGAAAAGAAGAAGTAGCCTTTCGCTACTGTAGCTTTTCCGGCTGTGTGCTGACCTGTTGATTGTGGAGAACCCGGCTGGTGCCTCGTGTACCGCCGGGTTCTCTGCTGTCTAACTTAGAAAACACATCAATTTGCGTCGGACATTCCTGAGATGACGAACTAACTTGGCACACATCAGGGGTACAGTTACCCTTGAAGTATGGAATTTGTGGAACGCGCTGAGATACGACGACAGCAGGCTATGAGCGCTCTCGATGAGAAGAGCCAAAGCGACCAAGGTCAGTTTTTTACCCCGCTCGCAGTCGCGCAGATGATGGCGCAGATGTTGCCTCTTCCAACTTCTAATAAAGTTCGTATCCTAGACCCTGGCGCAGGATCTGGCATATTGACAGCAGCAGTTGTGGACCGATTCACACGAGAATCTCCAGAAACCACTCTTGAGATTATTGCTGTAGAAAAAGATTCTGAGCTCATTCCTGCATTGAAGAATACTCTGAAAGATTGTTCTCGCCCAGGGGTGCATCTTGAATACGTTAATCAAGATTTTATTGAATGGGCTTTGCAAGGCCAGAGCCTGTTCGACTATGTTATTCAGAATCCACCGTATTTTAAGATTGCAAGTAAGTCAGAAGTAGCCCTAATTCTACGCTCGCATGGGTGCAATGTGCCCAATATGTATGCCGCCTTCATGTCCCTAGGTGAGCACCTTTTGAAGGATGGTGGCTATCAGGTATCCATTACCCCGCGTTCATGGATGAATGGAACCTATTACACTGCTTTTCGCCAAGATTTACTCAAAGAATCTAGTATTGATTCTATTCATAGTTTTGAGTCTCGTTCTTCTGTTTTTGGAGAGTCTGGAGTACTCCAAGAAACAGTTATCACTGGTATGTATAAGGGAGTAGCAAAATCTCATGTGCAGCTAAGTGTATCGCATGACCATAAGGGAACAGTCTCTACGCGTTCGGTTCCGTACACTCAAGTTGTAACTGGTGATTTTATCTTTGTCCCCAATACAGATTATGACGGGGAGATTATTGAGCGAATGTCCCATGCCAAGGAAACGTTATCCTCTATGAATCTGAATGTTTCGACAGGTAAAGTGGTGGGTTTCCGCTCTCGTGAGATTCTTCTTGAGAATCAACTTGTTGGTTCTCTACCTCTCATTCATGCTTCCCATATATTTAATGGACAAGTAATCCATCCTCTTGAATCTTGTAAGAAAGAACAGTGGGTTGATGGGTTCCATCCGAATACGGCAAAAAATGTCATTCCGTCAGGCTGGTATGTCCTTGTGAAGCGTTTCTCTGCGAAAGAAGAGAAGCGTCGCATAAGCGCAGCCTTGTACCATGCAAATAACTTGTTCGCAATAGATAATAAGGTGAACTATATTCACAATAATGGCTCAGGTCTTGAAAAGGATGTCGCTATAGGAATTGAGCGATGGCTAAACTCAGCCCAAGTAGACGATTATTTTCGCATTTTCAGTGGGCATACCCAGGTAAATGCTGGAGATTTGCGTCAACTCCCATTTCCCTCAATAAGTTCTTTGCGAAAACTTGCCCATTCAAAACAACCGACTCAGGACATTTCTGAGATTCTTTCAGATAATATCGAATCCCTACAGATTAGGAAGGAGAAAGCCGTATGAGCATACATGAAGAAGCTAAAAGACTTTTGAAACTCTTTGAGTTTGATGAAAAACGAACTAACGATATGGCAGCAAGGACTCTTCTGTCGCTGTTGAACCTCCGTGAAGGAGATACCTGGGATCAAGCAACAAATAATCGAATCGGAGTGCGTGGTCTGATGGATTGGATGAGAAAAAAACTTGATTACCAAATTGCAGAAAACTCTAGGGAGACTATACGCAGAGAGGTTCTTCATCAGTTTGTAGCAGCAGCTTTTTGCGAACACAATGATGATGATCCGGATCGCACAACTAACTCACCCAAGAATGTTTATAGGGTTAGCCCCAATGCACTAAGCGTGATTCGTATGTACTCGGGAAGCGACGATGATACTTCTAGTGAATTTCGTATTGCTCTTGAAGAATATCTAGCATATGCTCCGAGCCTATTGGAATTGCAACGTGAAGAGCGTAGAATGGCCAAAATTCCGGTTCGTATGCCCTCGAATGAAATTGCATACATTAACCCCGGTGGTCAAAATAAATTAATTAAATCTATGGTTGAGGAATTTTGTCCTCGTTTTGCGCCAGGGGGCCAGGTTCTGTATATAGGTGACGCGGATAGTAAAACATCAAATTATAACAAAGAGTTACTTTCCTCTCTTGGTATTAATCTTGATATGCACGGAAAGATGCCTGACTTGGTTGTGTACCAGAGGGATAAAAACTGGCTCTTTTTAATGGAGGCAGTAACAACTCATGGTCCAGTAAATCCTCTCCGTAAGAAAAATTTGGAATCACTTTTTGGGGGGTCGCAAGCTGGAATCGTGTATGTTTCCTGTTTCCCGAACCGACAAGTACTCCGCTCTCACCTAGTGGATATTGCTTGGGAGACAGAAGTCTGGCTGGAGAGCGACCCGACTCATATGATTCATTTCAATGGCTCACGATTTATGGGGCCCTACGAAAGTTAGGCATATGAGAACCCGGCTGGTGCCTCGTGTACCGCCGGGTTCTCTGCACGCTGTCTGTTGATATTACCCGCTCACTGAAGCCACCCGCCTGCTGATACTACCCGCGTAGCCGCATGCGCGGTGCCCATATTTGATCCCCCCCCCCCCCCCCCCCCCCCCCCC
>NZ_KV813706.1:57677-147089 GCF_001813685.1 Rothia sp. HMSC061E04
CCCCCCCCCCCCGACCTCTACACCTAGTTCCAGGAGGCAGAATGCCCGCCCAGCCCACCGGCGCCCCCGCACCCCGCGACGGGCGCATCCCCCCCACCAGCGCGGCAGGATGCGAAACCCGCGACTTCAGCCTCTACGTACACATCCCCTTCTGCTCCGTACGCTGCGGCTACTGCGACTTCAACACCTACGCCACCGAAGACTTCGGCGACGGCATCGGCCTCGGCACCTACGCCGACGATGCCATCGCAGAAATCCTCTTCGCCGCCCGTACCCTCGAAGCATCCGGCGTCGCAAAACGCCCCATGCACACCGTCTTCTTCGGAGGCGGCACCCCCACCAAACTGCCCGCCCGCGACCTCGTGCGCATCCTGCAGGCAGCCATCGACGTATTCGGCCTCGTCGAAGGCGCAGAAGTCACCACCGAAGCGAACCCCGACTCCGTAACCCGCGAAGACCTGCAGACCCTCAAGGACGGCGGCTTCACCCGAGTATCCTTCGGTATGCAGTCAGTCGTCCCCGAGGTGCTACAGGTACTCGACCGCACCCACACGCCGTCGAACGTGCCGAAGGTCGTCGCCTGGGCTAAGGAGGTTGGCCTGCAGGTGTCCGTGGACCTGATTTACGGTTCGCCGGGGGAGAGCCTGCATCAGTGGGAGCAAAGTGTTCGCGCCGCAATTTCCTACGAGCCGGACCATATTTCGGCGTACTCGCTGATCGTGGAGGACGGCACCAAGCTCGCCGCGCAGATCCGCCGCGGCGAATACACCATGCCCGACGAAGACCTCATGGCGGACATGTACCTGCTCGCCGAGGAGCTGCTCACCGAAGCCGGCTACAACTGGTACGAGGTCTCCAACTACTCGCGCAGCGAGGACACCCGCAGCGACCACAACCTCGCCTACTGGCGCAACCAGGACTGGTGGGGCATCGGTCCCGGCGCGCACTCGCACGTCAACGGTACCCGCTGGTGGAACGTGAAGCACCCGGTACCGTACGCGCAGAAGGTGCGGGCGGGGGAGTCCCCGGCGGCGGCACGTGAGGTTCTGGACACCGCCACTCGTGCTTTTGAGACGATTATGCTCATGATCCGTGTGCGTGAGGGCTTGGCGATGCGCGAGCTGCTCGCCGTGCACGACGAGGCGCAGCTGGGTGCCTCCCTGCGTTGGCTGGTTTCTCAAGCTCTGATTGAGCCTGATGCTTTGAATTCTCAAGCTGAACCTGACCCTGAAGCTCACGTGCACCTGACCCTCAAGGGCCGTCTACTGGGCGATGCGGTCACCCGTGAGCTGCTCCCGGAGGTCCCTGAAGAGCACGAGGAGCACTAAGAAGCATTGGTCTGACAAGGGGCTTTTCAATCGGGGCGACGTTCCGGTTCTGGTCTGTCGCAGCTCCACTTGATGCTTTTCTCTAACGCTGCCTGCGAATGGCGTGCGCCCCGGCATTGCCGTAATATTTCGGTGATTTCGGGGTGTTTTTGCGGGTCTCAAAAAACTTTTAAAAAAATTTTTCGGGGCTGTTTGGAGGGGCTTTGGGGGAGCATCACACCTTACACCGGTGTGCTAATTGTTCGCATTTGTACTGGACTAGCCAAAAGAATTTTCCACTCTGTCATACCACTTTTAGAGTGCGTATTTTTCGAATACTTTCCTGAGAAAAAATTCTCTAAAACACCCAATTTCAAGTTGTGGTTGAAGGTTACGCTGTGCCATAATAGGTCATGGCAGGACGGTATATGTCTAACAGCGTGTTCTCGTCTTTGCTGAAGTTGAGTGAATACGGTTGTGGGCTCCTGGCAACAGGGGCCCACGATCGTTTAACAAAGATTATCTACAGCACCATTCGGTAGAGTTTGCAGTAATTCACGCGCACTAGGCAAAGAAGCCCCACTTAAACGTAGAACGCCCCGCACACAACGTGCGGGGCGTTCATCGTAAAAGCTATCAGCGCGGTTCTGAGACAGCGCGGTTTAGGACTCTGCGGATTCTGCGTTCTCGGTGGAGTAGAAGCGGTCCAGCAGGCGCGGGTTCACGCGGTAGCTGTACGGCTCACCGCGGTTCACCTCAATACCGGCACGCAACGACGCAATAGCCATGAATAGCCACACGAGCGCACCCAGAACCATGGCAATGTTTCCCATGCCGGGCAGGAACGACACAACCCACAGCGTCACCAGAGCAATGGAGGGCAGGAGGGTGAAGTTCATTGCCTCGCGAGCTTCCTGCTCAGCGAAGGGTGCGTTATTGCGGCTGACGTAGAAAACCGCAGCGGAAGGAATGATGCCGAGAATACCGCCGAAATGCGCGAGAGTCGCACGGTTGCGGTCCTGAATCACGCTAATCTTACGGGTTTTCTGAGGCCCGGTTGCCGGGCGAACATCGTTAGTCACGAAAATCCTGGTTCGATAGAAGTTTCTTGTGGTGATCACCTAAGCCGGTGGATATACCCTCCGAAGAGGCAAATCGTTTGAGCGGTGGTGACCTAAGAGTGTAGTGATGGTGCAACATAAACCCACAGAGGCAATGCCACACGCTCAACTATTGTACCGCTTTAGGGGACAAAACCCACAGGATAATGCCCTCGAGGGAAAGGTTCTGAGCAAATTCACACCTGCGCTCGCAGACGGGGGGCGCAATAGCGGGTCTCGGGTGCGGTTAGGCACCCGGCTCGGTGAGAAAATCGATGAGCGATTCGACCGGACCGAGCAGCGTCGGATCCAGGTCAGCGTAGGAGTCAACGCGGGAGAGAATATGCTTCCACGCCTGCGCCACATCCGCCTGCGTTTCGTGCGGCTGACCCAGACGACGCAGCGTGCCCTTCTTGAAGTCCTCACCGCGCGGCACCTGTGGCCACGCCTTCAAACCCAGCACCGAGGGCTTGACCGCCTGCCAAATATCGATGAACGGGTGGCCCACGATTTTCACGTGCCCGGCGGCACCCGGCACAGCCAGCGCATCCGCAACAATGCGCTGCTCCTTCGTGCCCTCAATCAGGTGGTCGACCAGAATACCCAGGCGGCGGCCTGGGCCCGGCGCGAACTCGCGAATAGCACCGGCGAGATCATCCACGCCGTGCAGCGGCTCCACGACAATGCCCTCAACGCGCAGATCGTGGCCCCAGACCTTCTCCACGAGCTCGGCGTCGTGCAAACCCTCAACCCAGATGCGGGAGGCGCGCGCCACCCGAGCCGGGGCGTTCTTCACCGCAATAGATCCGGAACGAGAAATCGTGCGCTTCGGCTCCTTCGCAGCCACCGGGGCGACAATCTCAACGGGCTCGCCCTCAATCAGGTAGCCAGGACCCAGCGGGAAGTTCTTCACGCGACCCTTCGCGTCCTCGAGTCCGAAGAAGAGGGCACCGCCGATGCGTTCAGCCTTCACGACCTCACCCACCCAACCGTTAATGTCCTCAATGAGCAGGCCGCGGCGCAGCGGTACTTTACGCGGG
The DNA here is from genome assembly GCF_001813685.1 of Rothia sp. HMSC061E04. Lineage (NCBI taxonomy): Bacteria > Bacillati > Actinomycetota > Actinomycetes > Micrococcales > Micrococcaceae > Rothia > Rothia sp. HMSC061E04. The sequence continues at coordinate 61,125 of NZ_KV813706.1, forward strand.
GCCGGCGCCTGGCGGCTCATGCGGGCGGCGTTTAGATCCTGGGCACCCCAGCCGTAGGGGGAGTGGTGGGTACTCAACGTATTCTCCTTTGGGGCGGTAGGGGTGAAAATCGCAATAGGACTACGGAGCCGATTTCAGGGGCACAGGCACCGCAGATTAAGCGGATAGCGGGAGCGACCCCCATTCAGCCTAGCCATTGTATCGGGTCGGGGGTAGTATCCCCTAGAATTGATACGACCATTGTTGGCGGTGCACTCATCGAGCACCGCCATCGTCTCGAGAGGAAGGAAACGCATGAGCCACTACGATACTCTCGGCGTATCGAACGACGCCAGCCCCGAAGAGATCAAGAAGGCGTACCGAAAGAAGGCACGCCAGCTACACCCCGACGTGAACCCCTCCGAGGACGCAGCCGAAGAGTTCAAGCGCGTCACCCTCGCCTACGAGGTGCTCTCCGACCCCGAAAAGCGCCGCAACTATGACACAACCGGCGACGAACAGGGCCGCGCAGGCTACCCCGGAGGCGGCGGCTACCCGGGCGGCGGATTCAGCGGCTTCGGCGGTTTTGAGGACCTGCTGAACATGTTCACCGGCGGCGCGGCAGGTGCCCGCGGCCCCGCATCCCGCATGCGTCAGGGCCAGGATGACCTGATTACCGTCTCCATCAGCCTGCAGGACGCCGTGTTCGGCGTTGAGAAGACCATTGAGCGTCGCTCCGCCGTGACCTGCAAGTCCTGTAACGGCGAAGGCACCGCAGAGGGCACCCAGCCCGAAACCTGCACCACCTGCTCCGGTCACGGTTTCATGCAGCGCCGCGTGCAGTCCATCCTCGGTACCGTCATGCAGCAGGTTGAATGCCCCGACTGCCACGGCTACGGCACCGTCATCAAGACCCCCTGCCCTGAATGCCACGGTCAGGGCCGCGTACGTGAAGACGTGCCGCTGACCTTCAACGTTCCCGCCGGCGTGCACGACCAGGCGCGTATCCGCCTGCGCGGCAAGGGCGAAGCAGGCCTGTACGGTGGCCCCAACGGCGACCTGTACGTTGACCTGAACGTCAAGCGCGACAAGTACTTTAGCCGCGAGGGCGACAACCTGGTCACCACCGTGAACATCCCCATGGTCGCGGCGGCACTGGGCACCACCATCCCGCTGAAGACCTTCGACGGCGACCAGGAAGTTGCGATCCCCGCAGGCACTCAGAGCGGTGACGTAATCACCCTCAACGGCCTGGGCGCAACCGTGCTCGGCACCGAGCGTCGCGGCGACCTGCTGGTACGTATCCAGGTGGTCACCCCCACCGACATGACCGAAGAACAGCGTGAACTGCTGCGCCAGTTCGCTGCCCTGCGCGGTGAATCCCTCACCGAAGGTTCGCAGGTCAAGCACCGCGGCGGTCTCTTCTCCCGCCTGAAGGACCAGTTCAAGTAGGATCCCTACACCAAGCTGAGGATGTGGCGGGTGCGGTACTCACCCCGCACCCGCCGCTTTCCTGTCAGCACTGCGCTGCATGCGCCCGCGCCAAGCTGCGCACCTATTTCACACACCAACCGCACACTACCCACGCTTTCAAACCGCACCTCAAGGAGAACCATGAGCGCCCCCATCTTCTACATCAGCACGGAAGAATACGACGCACTCACCCCCGGCGCCACCTGCGCGCTCAGCGGCTCCGAAGGCAAGCACGCCCTCGTCAAGCGCCTTGAGCTCGGCGAACGCATCGACCTGGGTGACGGCACCGGCCGCCGCGCACTCGGTACGGTCGCCTCCATTAACGCGGACGGCGTGAGCGTGCAGGTGCAGGAGCTACGCGAGGAACGCAGCGTGCCCTCCATCTACCTGGTGCAGGCCCTCGCGAAGGACGGCCGCGACCTGCTCGCCATCGAAACCGCCACCGAGCTGGGCGTGTACGGTGTGCTTCCGTGGAGCGCGGACCGCTCCATCGTGCGTTGGAAGGGGGAGCGCGCCTCCAAGGCACACACCAAGTGGCAGAACACCGTCACCGCCGCCGCGAAGCAGTCGCGCCGCGCGCTCATTCCCGAAGTGTACGACCTGTACAGCACCGCCGACCTGGTCGAACTCATTGAAGAAGTTGCCGGGGAGGGTTCTGAGCAGTCCGCCGCCGTGTTCATCCTGCATGAGCAGGCGACCGAACGCCTCAGCGCCCTGGCGCGCAAGCTTGTAGAGGCAGAGAACCTGCCCGAAGAAATCTACCTGCTCGTCGGCCCCGAAGGCGGCATCAGCGACCGCGAAGTGCAGCTCTTCACCGACGCTGGCGCGCAGCTGGCACTACTCGGTGACGAGGTGCTACGTTCCTCCACCGCCGGCTCTGCCGCCATGTGCACCCTGAACGTGGTGCTGGGCCGCTGGTAGAGCGCCCGCTACTGGATTTCCTCCGGTAGCACCCCTCTGCTAGAACCCAGCTGACAGGCATCCACCGGGGCGTGGTGCATCACGCGCATCTATACTTGTAAATACATCACTAGCCAAGGAGCCCATATGACTACCTCCCGACCTCTCTCGACCGCGCGCACCGTATCCTTCAAGAGCGCCGCAGAAATGATCGCCGTGCTCGGCCCGCAGGACGCGCACCTGGCAATTATCGAGGACTACTTCGAGCAGATTAGCCTGCGCCCCAAGGACCTGGACGTACTCATCACCGGCCCTTCCGAGGCAGTCAATACCGCCGCAAAGCTACTGAACGAACTGCGCGTGCTCTCCAGCCACGACACGCAGATTACCGTGCAGGTTATTCACCGCCTCATGGGCATGCTCGGTGACGAACTGAGCAACCCGGCGCACTCGCTGTCCGCCAGCATCCTCTCCACCCGCGGCACCACGATTCGCCCCAAGACTATTAACCAGAAGAAGTACGTGGACGCTATCGACGCGAACACCGTCATCTTCGGCATCGGCCCGGCGGGTACCGGTAAGACCTACCTCGCCATGGCGAAGGCTGTGCAGGCGCTGCAGAGCCACGAAGTGAACCGCATTATCCTCACCCGCCCCGCCGTGGAGGCTGGCGAGCGTCTGGGATTCTTACCCGGCACCCTCAACGAGAAGATCGACCCGTACCTGCGCCCGCTCTACGACGCACTGCACGACATGCTCGAACCCGAAACCATCCCCAAGCTCATGGAGGCGGGCACCATTGAGGTCGCACCGCTGGCGTACATGCGTGGCCGCACCCTCAATGATGCGTTCATCATCCTTGACGAGGCGCAGAACACCACCGCCGAGCAGATGAAAATGTTCCTGACCCGACTAGGCTTCGGCTCGAAGATGGTCATTACCGGTGACATCACCCAGATCGACCTGCCCGGTGGAGCGGCATCCGGTCTGAAGCAGGTGCGCAACATTCTGCAGGGCGTGGAGGATATTCACTTCAGCATCCTGGAATCCTCCGACGTGGTTCGTCACACCCTGGTGTCGAACATTGTGTCCGCCTACGACCAGTGGGGCGAAGACCAGAAGGCAATGGAACGCAAGCGCAACCGCAAGGTCAAGCGCGCCACCATCGAGGCCGCAGCAGAGAAACTGCTGGACCGCGCAGGCATCAACGGCGGCTCCGAAAAGAACGCCGAGAACAACTCCGACAACGCACAGACCACCCCGGAAGGACGCTAAACGGTGGCAGAGATCGAATTCGACTGTGAAGAACCCGCAACCGGTGCCGACCCGGCAACCGACGCCTTCATCCGCGAATCTTTCGAAGCGGTAGACACCGAGGTGCTGACCCGCCTCGTCGAGCACGCCTTCAAACGCATGCACCTTGCCGATGACACCTACCTGTCCATCGCCATCGTGAACGAAGACGAAATGGAACGCGTGCACATTGAATGGATGGACCTGCCCGGCGCAACCGACGTGATGAGCTTCCCCATGGACGAGCTGGAACCGGGAACCCCTGAAAACCCCTCCAGCGGCATGCTCGGTGACATTATCCTCTGCCCGCCCGTCGCCGCACGTCAGGGCGCAGATGCAGGTCACAGCACCCTCGATGAGCTGTACCTGCTCACCACCCACGGCATTCTGCACTGCCTCGGCTACGACCACGGCACCGCCGAAGAGGAAGCTGAAATGTTCGGCATTCAGCGCTCCATCCTCGAAGAGTTCCTGGGCCGCCCGGCACCGGTCGAAACCCGACACTAGGGGAGCGGCGTGGACATTCTACTCACAGCCCTCCTCGCCGTTCTCGCGCTCTGCCTGACCGTGGTCGCGGCAATCGCCGAAACCGCATTCACCTACTTGCCGCACAACGAGGCTGAGGAAGCGGTGGAGGCACACCCGGACACCCTCGGCGCCCGCGTCCTGCAGCGCACCCTCGACGGTGACTCCGAGGCGTACACGCACCCGCTGCGCCTGACCCGCCTCATTGCGGCAGCCGCCGCGGTGCTCGCCACCATGACCTGTCTGCTAAGCCTGGTCGAGGTGCACGCGCTCGCCGTAGTGCTGACCCTCGTGATTGTTGCGCTGGTGGGCTACCCGATTCTGCATATGCTGGCGCGTGCTCTGGGACGTAACTGCCCGGTCGCGTCGATTCGTGTGCTGGCGCGCCCGGTGCACTACCTGTCGGTTCTGCTGAGCCCGGCGACCGGTCTGCTCGATAAGCTCAGTGTGCGCCTGGCGCCGGAACGTTCGGCTGAGGCCCCGGTGGGCGTGTTCGATGAGGAGGAGCTGCGCGAGTTCCTGGACCGCGCCTCCGACGCTGAAACCATTGAGGATGACGAGGCGCAGATGGTGCAGTCTGTCTTTGAGATGGACGATACCCGCATCCGTTCGCTCATGGTTCCGCGTACCGACATGCTCACCGCCAGCCGTGACACCCCTCTGCGTGAGGCGCTGAGCCTGTTCCTGCGTTCGGGTTATTCGCGTATGCCGGTGATTGGTGATTCGAGCGATGAGATTTTGGGCGTGCTCTACCTGAAGGACGCGATGCGCGCCTTCATCCTGCACGGTGAGGCTCCCGAAGGTACCGCCCTGCCGACCGTGGTTGAGCTGATGCGCCCGGCTCGTTTTGAGCCCGAGTCGAAGCGCGCCATGGACCTGCTGCGTGAGATGCAGCGCGAGTCCACGCACGTGGCGATTATTGTTGACGAGTACGGCGGCACCGCCGGTCTAATCACGCTTGAGGACCTAATCGAGGAGCTGGTCGGCGACATTTCTGATGAGTACGACCATGAGCGCCCCGATTACACGCTGAATGACGACGGCACGTTCCGTCTCTCTGCCCGTCTGGGTATTGATGAGCTGGGCGAGATTTTCGGTCGTGAACTCGAGGATGAAGATGTTGATACGGTGGGCGGTCTGCTCGCTAAGCATCTGGGCATGGTGCCGATTGTTGGTTCTGAGATTGAGATTGACGGTATTCATATTCGTGCGATTGGTTCGTCGGGCCGCCGCCACCAGGTGGATATGCTGCAGGCGTGGTATGAGCCGCCTCGTGATGAGCAGCAGAATACTGAAGGTTCCTCGGAGCCTAATTCCGCGGAGGTTGCTGACATCCTCACCGTGGATACGGAGCCGCCCGCTGTGGCTGAGCCGCATGCGCATCCTGATCTTCCGGGAGATATTGCAGAGGCTGAACCGGCAACCAATCAGCACGGCAACCGCTAGATATCGAACATAGACGCCGCATTTTCCCTAACACACTTTGAGCCGGCCGCCCCGCCCCGGAAGGCGCAGGCAGATGAGGCTGGCACCCCATACACCCCGCACGGGGTTTGACAAGGAGAAACACAATGGACCAGGAGTACACCCCGCTCGATTTGAGCACTCTGGACTTGAGCACCCCGCTGCCGACCTACCCGGAGAATTTCCGTTCGGGCTTCGCTTCGCTGGTGGGCCGCCCGAATGCGGGTAAGTCTACTCTGACGAACGCTATGGTCGGTCAGAAGGTGGCTATCACCTCAAACCGTCCGCAGACGACCCGCCACACAATCCGCGGTATTGTGCACAAGGACGAGTACCAGCTGATTCTGGTGGACACCCCGGGTATTCACCGCCCCCGCACTCTGCTGGGTGAGCGTCTGAACGACCTGGTGGCAAGCACCCTTTCGCAGGTGGATGTGCTGGGCTTCTGCATTCCGGCGAATGAGAAGATCGGTCCGGGTGACCGTTACATTGCGTCGCAGCTGGTGGCGTCGAGCAATAAGCCGGTGGTTGCTATTGTGACGAAGGCTGACACTGTGAGCTCTGAGGAGCTGCGTGAGCAGCTGCTGGCTGTTGAGGCGCTCGGCGAAGAGGTTATGAGCGCTGAGCGTGCGGCTCGTGCTAAGCGTGCCGAGCATCGTGCGAAGCAGAAGGGTAAGGGCCCCAAGGGTAAGGGCGGCAAGAATGATGCTGTGCCTTTCGCGAAGGGTTCGGGCCCTGCGGCTACGCGCCGCGCCGGTGAGGTTGCTGAGCCGATGCCGGTTGACGGTAAGGGTGGCTGGGCTGCGATTATCCCGGTGTCTGCTGTGAAGCATTTCCAGGTGGATGCGGTTGCTGACCTGCTGGCGCAGTACACTCCGCTGTCGCCGCCGCTGTACCCGGAGGGTGAGCTGACCGATGAGCCGGAAGCAACCCTCATCGCGGAGCTGGTGCGTGAGGCTGCTCTGGAGGGTGCGCGTGAGGAGCTACCCCACTCGATTGCTGTGACGGTTGAGGAGATGGAGTTCCGTGAGGGCCGCCCGGCGGATAACCCGCTGCTGGATGTGCACGTGAACCTATATGTGGAGCGTGAGTCGCAGAAATACATCATTATCGGTAAGGGCGGCTCGAATCTGCGCAAGATTGGTACGAAGGCTCGTGAGCAGATTGAGGCGCTGCTCGGTACCCGCATTTATTTGAATATTCATGTGAAGGTTGCGAAGGAATGGCAGTCTGACGCGCGTGCGTTGAACCGCCTGGGATTCTAGTAGCTTTCCTACTCATTCGGCGCTCATAGGGAAGAGTGTTACTCTGAGAAAGCACTTGCTCACCGGCAGAAAGAGAAAAGGTATGCCCCAGGCACCTCGTTTACGAAGCACCGGTCGTCATATGCGCACGACGGTGATGACTTCAAACCGCAATAAGTGGATTGCTCTGCTTACTGCTTGCATGCTCGTCATTGTTGTTGGCTTTGGTGGCGTGTTGGCTCTGCGTATGCGCAATAATCTGCATACTCAGGAGCTGAACATCAGCAATTACAAGAACGGCCTGGAGAACGGCGCCTTGGACATTCTCGTGATTGGCTCCGATACCCGTAAGGGTAATAACGGTGCGTACGGTGATGAGGATGACCGCAATTCTGAGGCTCGCGCGGACGTGATGATGCTGCTGCAGATCAGCAAGGACCGTAAGAACGTGAGCGTGCTGTCGTTCCCGCGTGACCTGATGGTTGATGTGCCGCAGTGTACTGATCCTGAGAGCGGCACCGTGTACCCGGCTGAGGAGAACGTTCAGATTAACGAGTCTCTGTCTCGTGGTGGCCCCGGTTGTACTGTGGCAACCATTAGCAAGCTGACCGGTGTGAATATTGACCACTTCATGTTGGTGGACTTTAATGCTGTGAAGGAGCTGTCGAAGGTTGTTGGCGGCGTTCAGGTGTGTGTGGACGCTCCGATTGATGACGAGTACAGTGGCTTGAAGCTTCCTGCCGGTACTTCTTCGGTTGAAGGTGAGCAGGCTCTTGCGTTCTTGCGTAGCCGCCACGGCTTCTCGGATGGTTCCGATATTGGTCGTATTCAGGCTCAGCAGGGCTTCTTGTCTTCGCTGTTGCGTAAGGTGAAGAGCGAGGGTACTCTGTCGAATCCGAGCCGTCTGATTAACATTGCTGAGGCGATTACTCAGAACGTGACGGTGGATAAGAACCTGGGTAATATCAGCACTCTGGTGGGTGTTGGTGCGGCTCTTGGTGGCGTGGATCTGTCGAATGTTGTGTTTGCGACCGTGCCGACTGAGCCGTGGAGCCAGGATGAGAACCGCCTGCAGGTTTCTGCGGATGCTGCGAACGTGTTCCAGCGTCTGCGTGACGATAAGTCGCTGAAGGAAGAGAAGGCTCCGGAGGCACCGGCTACTGCTGCCGCTCCGGTTCAGCTGGACCGTACGGTTCCGGTGAACGTGTACAACGCGACCGGTCTGGATGGTCGCTCGGCTACAATCGCTTCGGTGATTGAGGGCCTGGGCTACACGAATGTTACTCCCGGTACTTCGGCTAACCCGACGAACTTCACCACGGTGTTCTACTCGACCGGTTATGAGGCGGAGGCGAAGGAAATCGCCGCAAAACTGAACGTAACCCGAGTGGTGGCGACTGAAGAGGTTCTGGGAGTGTCGGTGACGATTGGTACTGACTTCCCGTCCGGTGAGGCGATGGAGAAGCAGGATGCTGCGATTGCGGGTAACGCGACCGGTCAGACTGCTGATCAGCACAAGTGCCAGACTGCTTTCGCCTACTAGGTTGTAGCTAGGGCATAGCGAAGATGCGTGAATTTTGAATAAGGGGGCGTAGCGCCAGAAATGGTGGCTGCGCCCCTTTGCCGTTAATTCTTTCCAGATGATGGACGGCTTCCCGGGTGCCCTGCCGCCGCCTCCGACCCCTGTGATAGCGTGGAGGCATGACTATTGACGGTGAGAGTATGCGCGGGGTTACCCGCCAGGCAGTGAACCTGCTGCTTATTCGCCGGAACGGGGCACGCTAGAATCTGCCGCAACCGTTCCGGCTTTTTGACGCGGCATCTCACCTTTGCATCCTTTCTGATGCACCGCCTTGACCACGGCTGCCGGGGACCGATACCCGGCACGGTACGAGCCCCACACTTTGGGTAGAGCGAGACGGACCAACCAACAGGAAATTCATCATGAAAAACCACCAGAAGCCCAGCCCCATGCCGGTACACAAGTACCGCCCTTTCCAGGAGCAGATTGTTGTTGACCTGCCGGACCGCACCTGGCCGGATAAGGTCATTGAGAAGGCTCCGCGCTGGTGCGCAGTGGATCTGCGTGACGGCAACCAGGCGCTGATTGACCCCATGGACACCGACCGTAAGCTTGCGATGTTCAAGCTGCTGGTGAAGATGGGTTACAAGGAAATTGAGGTTGGTTTCCCTTCGGCGTCGCAGACTGACTTTGATTTTGTGCGCACTCTCGTTGAGGACGGCCACATTCCTTCGGATGTGACCATTCAGGTTCTGGTGCAGGCGCGTGAGCACCTGATTGCCCGCACTTTTGAGGCGATTGAGGGCGCACCGCAGGCGATTGTGCACTTCTACAACTCGACCTCCGTTCTGCAGCGTCGCGTGGTGTTCAACCAGGATCAGGAGGGCGTGCTGGATATCGCCCTGCAGGGTGCGCGCCTGTGCCGCAAGTACGAAGAGCAGATGGTCTCTGATACTAAGGTCATCTACGAGTACTCGCCCGAGTCTTTCACCGGCACTGAGCTGGAGTACGCGGCTCGCGTGGTGAACGCTGTGGCTGAGGAGCTGGAGGTTGGTCAGAACGGTCGCGAGCTGATTGTGAACCTGCCCGCTACCGTTGAGATGGCTACCCCGAACGTGTACGCCGACTCTGTCGAGTGGATGCACCGCAACCTGAACCACCGCGAGCACATTGTGCTGTCGCTGCACCCGCACAATGACCGCGGTACCGGTGTGGCTGCTGCTGAGCTGGGTTACCTGGCGGGCGCTGACCGTATTGAGGGTTGCCTCTTCGGTAATGGCGAGCGCACCGGTAACGTTGACCTGGTGACTTTGGGTCTGAACATGTACACCCAGGGTATTGATCCGCAGATTGATTTCTCTGATATTGACGGTATCCGTAAGACTGTTGAGTACTGCAACCAGTTGAAGGTGCACGAGCGTTCGCCGTATGGTGGCGACCTGGTGTTCACTGCGTTCTCTGGTTCTCACCAGGACGCTATTAAGAAGGGCTTTGAGGCTCTGGAGCGTACCGCTGCTGAGGCGGGTAAGACTGTGGATGAGGTGTATTGGGAGGTTCCGTACCTGCCGATTGATCCTCGCGATTTGGGTCGTACCTATGAGGCGATTATTCGTGTGAACTCGCAGTCCGGTAAGGGTGGTATGGCGTACCTGCTGAAGCAGGATCACGGTCTGGACCTGCCGCGTCGTGCTCAGGTTGAGTTCTCGAAGATTGTTCAGGCTCGTACTGACGCTGAGGGCGGCGAGATGACCAGCCAGAAGCTGTGGAACATCTTCGCGGATGAGTATCTGCCGGCTCCGGATCCGCAGAACCGTTGGGGTAAGTATCGTATTGAGTCGATTAATATTGATTCGGCTGATACTGGTGCGACCACTCTGCGTGTTGGTCTGAATATTAATGGTCACACGTACACTCGTTCGGCTTCGGGTACCGGTCCGGTGGACGCTCTGCAGAACATCCTGTCGGGCGAAGGCGTGGATATTCGCGTGATGGATTACTCGGAGCACACCATGTCGTCTTCGTCGACTGCTAATGCTGCCTGCTATGTTGAGGCTGCTGTTGGTTCTCGCGTGCTGTGGGGTATTGGTGTGGACAGCTCGACGACTCGTGCAGCTTTGAAGGCGATGATTTCGGCTGTGAACCGTGCGCTGCGTGATGAGCGTCAGGCGTAGGCGATAGCCGTACATGCTTTGTGCAAGGTTTGCGGGTGACCGCTGGCTGATGACCGTTGACCGTGCATGATGTGGGGGCGGGATGCATACTGGGAGTATGTATCCCGCCCTTATGCGTTTAATGTGCGCCGTCCCGGTGAGCATCGTGGTGAGGAGGAGAGCTTCAGCGCCTGGGCTTTGGCTAATCGTCAGCAGCCGCTGGATCGTAAGCTTGCTCTTGTGGGGTGGGTTCCGACGATGACCCGAATGCCGGTAAGGCCCCGAGTGATGTGTTTGAGAATGTTGACCCGCAGACTGGTTATCTGAGTCCTTTCGATTGGGACACGGAGGATTCGGCGTGGTTTGAGTGGGCAAAGCCGCTGATTGTGGTGGGTACTCACCTGGGCGGTACTCATTTTTATGCGCAGAGCCTGTCGGATGGTCTGACGGCTCGTTATATTGAGTTCGATGAGTTTGATGTGCTGAATTTTGGATGCGGTAGCGCTGTTTTTGATTTTGAGACTGGTGTTTTTGACTGGTCGTGCGGCTAGTACGCTTGCGCCGGAGAACGCGCCGTTGACGCACCTTCGACGCGCCGGAGAGCGCGCATTTGAGGTGTTTGCGCGGCCTCCTTGAACCGTGCATGAGCCTCGGATGCACCGCGGTGTACCTCCTGAAACGGCACCCTGAGCGTTTCACAGTGTGGACGGGGCGGTTTGCGGAAGTTCCACATCACCTTCGGCGAACCGCCCCGGGTGGGTGCGCCTCCTGTATCCTTGAATGCGTGGAATGGATTCAAGCAATTATTTTGGGCTTCGTTCAGGGCCTTACCGAATTTCTGCCGATTTCATCATCGGCGCATCTGAACATTGTTGGTCAGATCCTGCCGGAGAGGGCTGACCCGGGCGCCGCGTTTACCGCAATCACCCAGCTGGGTACTGAGACTGCGGTTCTGATTTTCTTCTGGCGCGATCTTGTTCGCATCCTGAAGTCCTGGTTCGGATCCTTGACCGGCCGCGTACCGCGCAACGACCCGGATGCCCGCATGGGTTGGCTGATTATTCTCGGCTCCCTGCCCATCGGTATTCTGGGCTTGCTGCTGGAAGACTACATTGACACCCAGTTCCGCAGCCTGTGGGTTGTGGCGACCATGCTGATTGTCTTTGCGGTGTTCCTGGGTCTTGCGGACCGTTTTGGTCGTGAGCAGCGTGAGCTGAAGGACCTGACTTTCCGTCACGGTATTCTGTACGGTTTCGCGCAGGCGCTGGCACTGATCCCGGGTGTTTCCCGTTCGGGCGGTACGATTACTGCGGGTCTGTTCATGGGTTACACCCGTGAGGCTGCGGCTCGTTACTCGTTCCTTCTGGCTCTGCCGGCAGTGTTCATGTCTGGTCTGTACAAGACTTTCAAGGTGTTCACTGGTGCTGAGGCGACCGGCTACTACGGTATCCCCTCGACTATCGTGGCGACTTTGGTCGCGTTCGTGGTGGGTTACCTGATGATCGGCTGGTTCTTGAAGTACGTGTCTTCGAAGTCCTACGGCGTTTTCATTTGGTACCGCATTGCGCTCGGTATCCTGATTTTCGTTGGTCTGGGCACTGGCGTTCTGAACGCTACTTCTTCGGCGTTCTAAGGCTTTAGCCCTCAGCGTGATATGACATACCCGCCCGTGAGAAACTCACGAGCGGGTATTCTTATTGGAGTAGATTTTTTGGCACCCGCATGCCTTGAGGTTGGGCAGCGGTGTGGCGCGTCCACCGGTTGTGGGCGTTTTTACGGAAAGGAAACCCATGCGAGCTTGGGATGCCCCCGCCTCTGTGACTCTGCCCGGTCAGGCTGCGTTGCCGCGTATTTTTGATACTGCGGCTGGTGAGATTGTTCAGGTTCAGGAGGATAAGGCGGCGAGCCTGTACGTTTGCGGTATCACCCCGTACGACGCGACGCATATGGGTCACGCCTCCACCTATGTTGCTTTTGACTTGCTGCACCGCGCCTGGCTGGATGCGGGCGTGCCGGTGACGTACGTGCAGAACGTGACCGATGTGGACGACCCGCTGCTTGAGCGTGCGACCGCGACGAATGTTGATTGGCGTGAGCTGGCTGAGGATCAGACGGAACTGTTCCGCACCGACATGAAGGCGCTGAACGTGATTCCGCCGGCGCACTATGTGGGTGTGGTGGAGTCTATTGAGTGGCTGTTCCCGCTGATTGAGGATTTGCTGCGCCGCGGCCTGGCGTACCGCGTGCCCGGTTTCACGGACGAGCAGGGTGTGGTGCATCCTGACGGTGACGTGTACCTGGATTTGAAGGCTGTGCGTGAGCTGCCCGCGAATGCCGAGGGCTACTCATGGGCACCGGGCGAGGTCTGCCACTTGACCTGTGATGAGATGCTGGAGATTTTCGCTGAGCGCGGCGGCGACCCGAACCGTGCCGGTAAGCGTGACGCACTGGATCCGCTACTGTGGCGTGTTGAGCGTGAGGGCGAGCCGAGCTGGGATGCCGGCGAGCTGGGCGCGGGCCGCCCGGGCTGGCATATTGAGTGCACGATGATTGCCCGCCGTTTTGTGGATGGTTCGCTGACCGTTCAAGCAGGCGGTAACGACTTGACGTTCCCGCACCATGATTTGGGTGCGGGCCATTCGTGGGCTGTGTCTGCACGCCCGCACGCGAAGCATTACGCGCACACCGGCATGGTCGGTTTGGACGGCCACAAGATGAGTAAGTCCCGCGGTAACCTGGTGCTGGTTTCGCGTCTGCGTGCGGCCGGTGAGGATGCGAACGCGGTGCGTCTGGCGATTATGGGTCAGCATTACCGTTCGGATTGGTTCTGGACTGATGAGCTGCTGGAGCACGCGAAGGCTCGCCTGGATACGTACCGTCATGCGGTGTCGGTGGCTGAGGGCCGTGAAGGTTCCGAAGGTGTCACCGATGAGGCGGCTGTTGAGCTGCTGACCACTGTGCGTGAGGCACTTGGCGAGGACCTGAACGCTCCGGCGGCGTTGGCGGCTGTGGATGCGTGGGCTGTGAAGGCTCTGGCGGACACCACCGTTGGCGGTGGCGCGCTGGTGCGTGACATCCTGGCGGCACGCCTGGGCGTGGTCCTCTAAGATGGCTTCATCGGTCATGGAGGAGCTGTACGCTTTCCGCCCGTATGACCGTGAGGCGGTCGATGCGCTCGCCGCAGAGATGTTAGCTGAGGTGCGCGCGTACGAGGCGCAGAAGGAAGCGTAGGGCTTCTGATAGCAATATGAGCCCAACAAAGGGGTGGGTGATCCTGGACTATTCCAGGATCACCCACCCCTTGCGTTTAACCGCCTGATACCGGCAGCTATTGAGCGGCTAGTCTTCGGTGTCTACAAACTCCTCACGGAAAATCTGTTCACCGGCGAGAACCTCATCAAGGAGCTTCTCCTGAGCGGGTTCCAGATGCACCAGGTGCGTAAGAGTGTAGAGCAACCGCTCATACTCTTCGCTCCAAGCTTCCGGCCATTCTCGCTGAACAATATCGTTGAGCGAGGAGCTACGGCGCACTACCGGCTTCTTGAGGCGGTATTTAGCCCATAGACCCAGTACTTGGTTACCACCGACGGTGTAGTCGAAGACACGCTTCTCCACGTTCTCACAACGTGCCTGACCGAAGGAGACGGTGCCCATGACGGGGTTATTCTCTTCCTTGGAGAGGCTATCGACCGGGTCGGGGGAGAAGCTGGGCTTCTTCTCCGGCATGGTTTTGCCCATGTCTACCGTCGGATTCGGCAGGGTGTAGTCTGCATCCTTAGGCAACTGGTGCAGATACTTTATACCCGGTAGCGGCTCACCACGCTCACCGTAGGTGTGCAGCCACACGACCTGCTTACCAAGCTGAACAGCGCGTTCCCAGAGTGCAGGGTCGGCGGTGAGGGGCACGCGGATACCCGCCTGCTGGAGCGGCTCGTCAAAGGTGCGCACGTAGCCGGGGTGTCCAGTGAGTGCCGCCAGGTAGTAGACGAGGTTGCCGGGGGCGTTATCTCCGAAACGCTCACGTAGCATCTGCGTGGCAGGTTCGGTGAGGTTCGGGGTGCCGTTGACGTTCAGTACCGGGTGGGCGCGACCACCGCGATTATTGAAGGCGTTCATGTCCGGGATGAGGGCATCGAAGTACAGCCCAGGTCCTGCTTGTGGGTGGCGCGCGTGTTGCTCCACAATAAAAATCTGCTCCGAAACGCGGTGCTCCCATAGTTTGGGTGAGGGCATGTGAAGTAAACGTGCATCAGCCAGAATATACTGCCGGTCAAAGGAGCGATACCCCACCTGCACAATATTCGGCGTATCAGGAATGAGCTCGCGTGCAATCTGGTCGTTCAGGCTTTCGAGACTTCCCTGGAACGTATCGCTCCCAGGAAGCGGCTTCTTACCCTCCGTAATTTTGGTATCACGCGTTTCCTTGAACCGCTCAGCACGTACTTCCAGATCGTTACCTTCAATGAGTTCCGCCCAGCGTTCCTGTAGTACGCTCTCTGAAGGAGCATAAACCCAGGTCTTATTGGGCTTCACACCGGGGAAGCAGCTGGCATAGAAATCAGGCAATTCAGGGTAGCTATCCCAATCACCACCCGCTTCGGGTGCAAACTTATCACCCCAGCCTGAACGCACCGGTTCAAACTCTGCGCCGTCCAGGTCGAGGGTAGCAAGAGCATGCATTTTCTCCGCAAAGGTACCGTGCAGGGCAACGTAGCGAATATCCGCGGGGGTTTCCTCATCGGTATTTTCTTCACGCAAGAACAGGGCAATAGACACCGGAGTCTCAATGGCAAAGACAGCGTTCTTCGCCGGCGGGCGCTTACCCTCAGGAGTCACATTAATAATCCAGCCACGGCTAGAAGAGCGTCGAATATACTCGCGCATTCCCGCGAAACCGGGTCCATTCAGATAGCCGTCTGCGGTAATAAAACAGACCACACCCGCACGCTGAGTGCTATCAGGCTGACCTTCCAGAGCACGGAATGAATCCTCAAAAACCTTCCAAAAAGCCCAGCGCCAGAAATAGACGTACAGATTCTTCAGCACATACTCGTACTTGCCCATACCCGGTGCACGGAAGTCATCCAGAATGGGGGAGGCAACAGCGGGTGAGCGGAAGCCCGACTCCACCCAGCCGCCCATACCCTCCGCCTTATCCTTATACGGCGGGTTACCAATGCACACCTGAATAGGCACCTCACGCTTCACCCTAGTTGCCTTATTCGACAACTGAGAAAGCAGACGCAGGGTCTGACTGTTCACCGGCTTCTGCTTAGCGTAGGGGTCGCTCAGAGTATCCGCCACATAGAGGTTCAGACCGTCCTCAGGAATTTCAGCCCCCAGCTCCTTAAGGGTCTGGTTCAGGCGAAGCTCGGCCACGGAGAAAGGACCCGACTGCAGCTCAAAGCCGTACAGGTTCTTCGCCAGACGATTCAGAGCACGAGTACGCGCAGCGGGAGCCAGGCTCTCCGCCTTCGCCACCTGATGCATGACCGACAGGGGATAGGTGCCGGTACCCATCGCCGGATCAATCACAGACACACCCTCGCTCGCCAGACCGTGCTCCTTACCCAGGTAGGTGCGTAGAGCATCGTCTACCAGGCGCACCATCTGATCCACCACCTCAACGGGGGTGTAGTAGCTACCGGTCTTCTTGCGCTGCTCGGGGTTATAGACCTTCAGGAAGTGCTCGTAGAGGTGAAGATACACATCCGACTTGCCGCCAGAAATGTATTTCCAGGAGGCTGCACCCATGACACGCACAATCACAGCCAGAGCGTTATACAGGGAGCTTTTCTCATCCAGATGCTCGGTCAGCAGACCCAGCGCATTACCCAGCAGACCGTGCTGAGAACGCAAACGACCCGCCATGGTCGAGAACGTCTCAAGGCTCAGGTCGTGACCCTCTGAGAGAGCAACCACCAGTGAGAAAACCACCGTCTGCGCAAAACTATCGGCAAACTCCTCATTGCTGGTACTCGGGGCGAGAGTATCACGCCAATCCTTACGCAGACCCACCAGCGGGGGAGGAATCACAAAATCTTCCTCACCCTTCTTCTTAGCCTTTGTCTGATCCGCTTTATATGTCTTTTCCTGTACGGCAAGACCCAAAAGCATCTCTTCACGGAGCAAAGCCGCAAGGGGAGCGAGAGTTCCCACCAACTGGTCAGCACTCGTAATCGGGGAGGGAGCCCAACGCAGAAAGTTAAGGAAGAACGCCGCGAGAGCATCCGGTGCGCTCAGCGTGCCATGGCCGCTAAAAGAGCCATGCATATGCACCGCGTCGTACCCGGTGCTCGTCAGCACTGGTTCGCCATAACGATACAGACGCCACTCGGTGCCATTGGTGTACAAAAGGTTCGGAAGGTTCCGCAGCCGCTGCCACTGCTTATACTCGTGGCTCTTCTTAGTGAAAGAAGCAGGGTCAATGTTCTTACCCGGAGCCTTCAGCTCCACGTAACCGGTTAAAACACCATCGACCATGATGGCGTAATCAGGGCGCACCAGACCCTCAGAAATTAGACCCCCCCCCCGCTGTTTTCAGCGAGGTTTCACGGACGGTCACAACCTTCATCGAATGCAAAGCGCCAAAGTCCTGCAACAGGGTAGCGACCGGGTTCGTCAGCTGAGCCTCCGGTTCGCCTTCTCCAATGCGCAGATTCTCTTGCACCTGCCTGCCGAACTTGGCAATCAGTGAGTTGAAATCAGTCACAATACTCTTTCCTTTGCCCCATAATTCGTGGGCACTAAGGTGTTTCTGCCCGCAGAGGATTTCCGCGAACTCCCCTCAAGTCTAACCAAAAATGAGTAGCCCCAATTGCTCAGTGGTCATTGCTTCATCCATGCCCCGCATTATCACGCTTGCGGGGTAATGCACCACAGCCGATTTGCAGACTCCGCTAAAATAGAACAGGACTTTTTCCGTCCACAGTTCGCCGCGACGGCGAACAGCACAGACTGACCCAAACCCGAGGAGAATCACCCCGTGAGCAGCGGCACCCACACCCCCACCGGCGCAATCAACCGCCGCGGCCCCTTCCGCCCCGGCGAGCGCGTCCAAATCACTGACGAACGCGGCCGCATCACCACCATCACCCTCGCCGAAGGCGGCGAATACCACTCCCACAAGGGCTTCCTCAAGCACGACGACCTCATCGGCGCACCCGAAGGCACCGTCATCCCCAACACTCACGGCATTCTCTACCAGGCGCTGCGCCCCCTCTACAAGGACTTCGTGCTCTCCATGCCGCGCGGCGCAGCTGTCGTCTACCCCAAGGACGCCGCCCAGATTATCGTCAAGGCAGACATCTTCCCCGGCGCACGCGTCGTCGAGGCCGGCGTCGGCTCCGGTGCGCTGTCCATCGCGCTGCTGCGTGCAGTCGGCGACTACGGTTGCGTGCACTCCTTCGAACGTCGTGAAGAGTTCGCAGACGTCGCCCGCGGCAACATCGAGACCATGTTCGGCGGACCCCACCCGGCGTGGAAGCTGAGCATCGGCGACCTGCAGGACACCCTGCCGCAGGTTGAAGAGCCCGGCAGCGTCGACCGCGTCGTACTCGACATGCTCGCACCCTGGGAATGCCTGGACGCTGTTGCGGAGGCGCTCGCACCCGGCGGCGTGCTCATCTGCTACGTTGCGACCGTAACCCAGATGTCCCGCCTGGTTGAGGGCATGCGCCTGGACGGCCGCTTCACCGAACCCGAATGTGACGAAACCATTGTGCGCGGCTGGCACGTGGAGGGCCTGGCGGTCCGCCCCGACCACCGCATGGTTGCACACACCGCGTTCCTGGTCGTGGCTCGTCGCCTGGCTGACGGTGCGGTGCGCCTGGCACCGAAGCGTCGCGCATCCAAGACTGACTTCTCTGAAGAGGATATGAACGCGTGGATTCCCATGAACGTGGGTGAGCGTGAGGTGACCGATAAGAAGATTCGCCGCGCAGCCCGCGATGCGAAGAATCTTGCCGCTCACGCCGCACGTGCGAACGAGATTGCGCTGGAACAAAACGGTACCGCGCAAAACGCCATGGATTCTGAGCAGAACAACGGCGCAGCCGCTGAAACTGACTCTGCGGCGACTGAGTCTGCTGAATAATTTGAATCACCTTTGACCTGCGGGGGCACGGGCGTTGCCTGGAGCCCCCGCAGTGCACTCACCAGGCTACTCACTGTGCCCGATACCCACCGAGTAGCCGTCGATTAGGACGAACAGCTAAAGGAGCTACCGTGTCCACCCACGAATCTGCAGATCAGGCAGGAACCCCCCAGTACGGCACCGCCCACAGTGCAGCCAGCGCGGCACCGCACTACTCGGCTGCTTTCGGGTCGACCTCCCTGCCCGGCAGTCAGCCCGTCAGCGCGCAGGAGTATGACGCCGTGTTGCGTCGACTCTCTGCGGCGGAGGCAACCCGCGACAATATGAGCCGACAGATTCGTGGTGCGGGGGAGAAGAACCGCAAGCTCGTTGAGGCAATCACCAGCATGCGCTACCAGGTGGAGCGTCTGCGCGCGTCCCTGTCGCAGAATGTTATGCCGCCGCTGAATTCGGCGATTGTGCTGGCGGTGCATGAGGGTCAGACCATGACCTACGAGCAGGTTGCGGACGATAAGACTCCCGCCGAGATTGATACCTACCTGGATGTTCAGGTGAGCGGCCGTATGATGCGTATTCCCGTGTCCCCGCTTATTGACCTGTCTACGCTGACCCCCGGCATGACCGTGCTGCTCAACGACAAGACGGAGGCGGTGCTCGCTCTGGACACCGAACCTTTCGGTGATGTGGTGACCGTGCGCGAGGTGCTGGATGAGCAGCGCGTGCTGGTTGATACGTCCTCGGGTGCTCAGCAGGTGGCGCGTGTGGCTGGTTCCCTCGACATTGAGCAGCTGCGCACCGGTGACGCGGTCACCCTTGACACGCGTACCCGCATGCTGACCTCGCAGGTTCCCGCCTCCCGCTCGCAGGAGCTGGTTCTGGAAGAGATCCCGGACGTCACCTACGAGCAGATTGGTGGCCTGGGCGCGCAGATTGAGCAGATTCGCGACGCGGTGGAGCTGCCGTACCTGCACCCCGAGATTTTTGAGCGCTACCACCTGGCGCCGCCCAAGGGCATTCTGTTGTACGGTCCTCCCGGTAACGGTAAGACCATGATTGCTAAGGCTGTGGCGAACTCCCTGGCGGCTCGTGCGGCTGCGCTGAACCCGGGTTCGGCTACTCGCGGCTACTTCTTGAACATTAAGGGCCCCGAGCTACTCGATAAGTTCGTTGGTGAGACGGAGCGCCAGATTCGCGATATTTTTGTTGCCGCCCGTGAGAAGGCGGAGGCGGGCCACCCGATTGTCGTGTTCTTCGACGAGATGGAGTCGCTGTTCCGTATGCGCGGTTCGGGTCGTTCCTCCGATATTGAGACGACCATCGTGCCGCAGCTGCTTGCCGAAATTGACGGTGTGGAGTCGTTGCAGAACGTCATCGTTATTGGTGCGACCAACCGTGAAGACTTGATAGATGCCGCGGTGATGCGCCCGGGCCGACTCGACCTGAAAATCCGTATTAACCGCCCGGATGCCGCCGGTGCGGCAGAGATTTTCGGTCTGTACCTGACCGAGGACCTGCCTCTGGACGCTGCGGAGGTGGCAGCCGCCGGTTCGACCCGCGCCGCCCTGACCGCGATGATTGCGGCGGCGGCAGGTCAGCTGTACGCGCGCACCCCCTCCACGGCGTACGCTGTGGCGACCGTGGATTCTTCCATGGTCGTTGGTTCTGGCGCGAGCGCGAACCTGTCCACTCACACGCTGTACCGTGGCGATTTTGCTTCGGGTGCGGTGATTCGCAATATTGTGGACCGCGCGAAGAAGGCCGCGATTAAGGAGCAGCTACAGGCGTTGACCGCCGGTGCGGACGCTTCGAGTGTGGGTATTGGTACCCGCCACCTGCTGGAGGCGGTACGCGCCGAGTTTGAGGATCAGGTGGACTTGCCGCCGCTGCCCGATATTGAGGATGCGCTCACCGTTGCCGGTGTGCGTGGCCGCCTGATGTCGGTGGAGCCGCCGCGCTAAGCTGCGCGCCCACTTAACTGTGCGCTCAGCCCACACCTCGCGCTTATCTCGCATCAATCCCAGCATTACCGCAGGTCCAAAGCCTTTAGATGGTATAGATTTTTTCAGGAGAGCCCCATGAACTCCACCCCCAGCTACGGCGTGCACCGCATTATGGGTGCAGAAACCGAGTACGGCGTCATCGCCCCCTCCGCGCCGGGCACCAACCCGACCGTGCTGTCGGCACTGGTGGTCAACACCTACGCCAAGTTGGCGTTCCGCCGCGGCGCCACCTTCCGCGAACAGCTGCAGCGCCGCGCCCTGGCGGATGAGCTAACCGCCGAGCAGGCACGCCAGGCGGAGAACTACTCAACCGCCACCCCCGAGGGTCAGTGGCTGGGGGAGTCTGAGTCGCCGCTGCGTGATGCGTTCGGTCAGGTTCAGGACGCCTCCACCGCCCACTCAAGCCAGATGACGCACACTCGCACCGAGCTGACCAGCGAAGATATCGCCCTGGAGATTATGCGTGAGGCGGGCGTTCAGGCACCGGGTGAACCCGCCGAGCCGCGTAGCGCCCTGGATGCGCTCGCCGGTGTGCACGGTCGCGGTGGTTTCCCGGAGCGTCTGGATTGGGACCGCGTGACCATGAATGCGATTCTGCCCAATGGGGCGCGCCTGTATGTGGATCACGCGCATCCGGAGTATTCGTCGCCGGAGGTTCTGACCCCCGCCGACGCGGTGCTCTATGACGCTGCCGGTGACGCGCTGGCGTACGAGTCGCTGGTGGAGCTGGGTAACCACGGGCAGGATTTGCCGCAGGTGAAGCTGTACAAGAACAACACCGACTCGAAGGGCCAGTCGTACGGCGCCCACGAAAACTACCTGATTAGCCGTGATATTCCGTTTGAGCAGGTTGCGGATGCGCTCCTGCCGTTCTTTGCGACCCGCGCGATTTTTACGGGTGCGGGCCGTGTGGGTATTGGTACGCACGGTGAGGTTCCGGGTTTTCAGATTAGTTCGCGTGCTGATTTCTTTGAGCGCACGATTGGTCTGGAGACCACGATTCGCCGCCCGATTGTGAATACGCGCGATGAGCCGCATGCGGATGAGTCGAAGTATCGCCGCCTGCACGTGATTCCGGCGGATGCGAACATGTCGCACTATTCGAACCTGTTGAAGTTTGGTACGGCGGCGCTGGTGATGAACCTGATTGAGTCGCATAGTGAGCAGCACCCCGCGCTGCCGGGTGTGCGCCTGTCTGATCCGGTGGCGGCGATGCACGCGGTCAGCCACGATTTGTCGCTGTCGGTTCAGTTGCCGTTGGCGCCGTCTTCGGCGACCCTGCCGAACCCGGTGTCCACGAGTGGTTCGGCGAGTGCCCTGCAGATTCAGCGCGCCTACTATGAGGCCTCCCGTGCGCATGAGGAGTCGAACCCGGCGGGTGTGGATGCTGCGACCGCGCAGATTCTTGACCTGTGGGGCGAGGTTCTGGACGCCCTGGAAACCAACCCGCTCTCGCTGGCGGATCGTCTGGATTGGGTGGCGAAGTATGCGCTGGTGCGCGGTTATGTCGCTCAGGGCGTAGATTATGCGAATCCGAAGTTGAAGGCTTTGGATTTGCAGTACGCTGATATTGACCCGTCGAAGAGCCTGTATCACCGTCTGGTGTCCCGTGGCCGCATGCGCACGCTGTTCTCTGCGGAGCAGATTGAGCGTGCGACGACTGAGCCGCCGCGTGAGACGCGCGCGTTTTTGCGTGGCACGTTGATGGCGCGTTGGCCGGAGGAGATTCTGGGTATCAACTGGGATACGGTGTCCTGCCGTGGCAGGTATTCGAAGGATTTGACTCGTTTTACGATGATGGAGCCGACCCGGTACGGTGCCGCCGAGGTGGAGCCGCTGCTGGATGAGGTGAACCATTCGGATGAGCTACTGAACCGCCTGCGCTAGTGGCACCTCATCACCCCCTAAACCCACATAAACTCATATTCTTCCCCGGGGCGAATACCCCCATTCGGAAGAGTAAAAACCACATAACCCACAGGTAGGGTGCAGGAAGGTCCGGGTACCAAAACCTTTACACCCCGCACCCGACCCCACCAAAAACTTATTTGTCCACAACCGAAAACCCCTTGAGGAGAGAACCATGAGCCGCGAACGCATCAGCGCACAGCAGACCGAAACCACCGCAGCCGAGCAGGAGCAGGAACTGACCCTCGCCGCCTCCCATGTTGTCTCTGACGTGAGCGAGGTCGACGACCTGCTCGACGAAATTGACGGCCTGCTCGCTGAGAACGCTGAGGACTTCGTCACCGGCTTCGTCCAGAAGGGCGGCGAGTAACCGGCGCACCTGCGCGCCGGGTCATCATCATGGAACACCGTATTTTCGGCATTGAAAGCGAATTCGGGCTCAGCTACGTCCCGCACGGGCTCGGTCGGCTGAGCATCGAAGAGTCCGCCGCTGCCCTTTTCAAGCCCGTCCTGGATCAGTGGCGTTCAACGAACGTCTTCCTGCCCAACGGCGGTAGGCTCTACCTTGACGTGGGTTCGCACCCCGAGTACGCCTCCGCCGAATGCGGCAGCATTGACGAGTTGCTCGCGCAGGAACGCGCTGGTGAGCTGCTTTTCGCTGATCTGGCGCGTACCGCCCGCAAGCGCCTGCTCGCAGGCTCGGAGGGCCGCCCCCTCGACGGTGAACTGTACCTGTTCAAGAACAACGTGGATTCGGCGGGCAACTCCTACGGCAGCCACGAGAACTACCTGATCAGCCGCAAACTGCAGTTCAACGACCTGATTAAGCAGCTCGTGCCGTTCCTGGTGACCCGCCAGATTCTGGTTGGTGCCGGTAAGACCCACCCGAACGGTGGCCCGGTGCCCGGTTCGACCGACCCGGCGTCCAGCACGGGTGTGCCGTCGTATTCGTTCTCGCAGCGTGCCGACCATATTTGGGAGGCGGCATCCACCTCAACCTCGCGCGCTCGCCCGCTCATTAACACGCGCGATGAGCCGCACGCGGACGCTTCGAAGTTCCGCCGCATGCACGTCATTAACGGTGATTCAAACATGGCAGAGCCGACGACCCTGCTGAAGATTGCCAGCACCGACCTGGTGCTGCGTATGCTAGAGGACCGCTTCCCGGTCACGAGCCTAGATATTGTGTCTGTTCCGGCGGCTCTGCGCGCTATCAGCCACGATCTGACCGGCACCGCAACCTTCGAAACCACCGATGGTAAGCACTACACGGCGTTGAGCGTTCAGCGTCACTACCTGGATGCGGCACGCCAGTACGTGCAGCAGTACGGCGCGCACCACCACCACGTGGCATACGCCCTGGACCTGTGGCAGCGCACCCTGGACGCTATCGAGTCCGGCGACTACAGCAGCATTGACACTGAGATTGACTGGGCGATTAAGAAGAAGCTTCTGGATGCGTATATTGCCCGCGCCCGCGCAGCTGGTCAGCCTGCCGATTATGCGAGCGCCCGCATCCGTCAGCTGGATTTGGCGTACCACGATATCGACCCGGAGCGTAGTGTCTTCCACGCGCTGGTTCGTCGCGGCGCGGTCAAGCGCATCCTGTCTGAGGGTGCTGCGGAGGCGGCGAAGACTCAGCCGCCGAACACTCGCGCTCTGCAGCGTTCGCGTTTCATTAATGCGGCGGTTGCGGCGGGGGAGCAGTTCACCGTGGATTGGGTGCACTTGAAGCTCAACGCCTACCCGCAGCACACGCTGGTGTGTAAGGACCCGTTTGCTACCGGCAGCGAGGAGCTGGAGGAGGTGCTGAGCCTGCTGGCGTCTAAGGCGCGTCAGCATCAGGAAGCGGCATTCCCGCCGCCCTGCTAAATAGCACTGCTAAAACCCCAGCTCACCCCGCGCCGCGACACAGCCTGAACACAGCTACGTGCCGTAGCATAAAACAGCTAAACCTATACCTGTAAACTGTTCTGTGGCACACGGGCACTCACACGCCCCACTCTCACAGAAAACCCCAGAGGATAACACTATGACCAAACGCTCTAAGCTCACTATTTTCGGTGCCAGCGCGGCAGCTCTCGCGCTCGCACTGTCCGCATGTGGCGCACAGTCCAGCAATGGCGATTTGTCCAAGGTGCAGTACACCTTGAAGAACGCGACCGCTGAGCCTGAGGCGTCCTTCGCGACTCCCTTCGCCGCTTCTAGCCCCTCCGCATACGTGATTGAGGAAGGTAACGGCGAGTCCATCAACGATGGTGACTACGTGCTCGTTGAGGCTGCCGTGTTCAACGGCACCGACGGCAAGCTTAACGGTTCCACTTACTCCAGTGAGCCGATTCTGCTGCCGATTAACGATCAGCTGAAGCAGGCTGCACCGCAGGTGTACGAAACCCTGAAGAAGATTAAGGTTGGCGGTTCTTTCTCGTACACCACCAACGTTCTGCAGCAGCGCAGCACCGCGGGCGTGACCACTACGACCGCATCTCCGGGTGCCGCAACTAACGTTGAGGTGTACACCGTGAAGACGAAGCTGCCCAAGTACGCAACCGGTAAGGCTGTTGAGGCTGACCCGTCGCTGCCGTCCTTCACTTTGGATGAGTCCACCGGCAAGGCTGATATTAAGCTGCCCGACACCAAGCAGGAATACACTGAGCTGGTCTCGAAGAACCTCATTGAGGGCGAGGGCGCTGAGGTCAAGGAAACCGATACCGTGTACGTGCGTTACATTGGCGTGCAGTACTCTGACGGTAAGGTCTTCGACGGCAACTATGATGCCGCCACCCCGATGGGCATCTCCCTGCAGGGCGTTATCAAGGGCTGGACTCAGGGTCTGAAGGGCAAGAAGGTCGGCTCCCGCGTTGAGCTGGTCATCCCGGCTGACCTGGCGTACGGTAACGACACCGGCGGTTCCAAGCCTTCGGGCACTCTGGTGTTCGTGGTTGATATTCTGGGCGCGGAGGAGAACCCGCAGACCCTGCAGCGTGCTCAGGCGGCTTCTAACGCAGCTGCTGCGGAGGCGAGCGCCTCGGCAACCGCAACCCCGGCAGCTACCGCTTCGGCTACCGCGCAGTAACCCGGCACCCACATTTTTATACCGCGCTCGCCGCCTATACGGCTTAGGCGGCGAGCGCACCCACTATTTCGATGTATTTCGAACCAATCAAAGGAGACACCCATGTCTTTCGGTCAGCGTAACCTCGACCGCGAAAAGCCTGAAATCGATTTCCCCGAGGGCGACGCCCCCACCGAGCTGGTCATTACCGACCTGATCGAGGGCGCTGGCGCTGAGGTTGTTCCCGGCTCCCGCGTGCTCACCCACTACGTTGGTGTGGCTTTCTCCACCGGTGAAGAGTTTGACGCGTCCTGGAACCGTGGCGAGCCGCTGCCGTTCCAGGTGGGCGTTGGCCAGGTTATCCGCGGTTGGGATGAGGGTCTGCTCGGCATGAAGGTCGGCGGCCGTCGTCGCCTGGAGATTCCCGCTGACATGGCGTATGGTGACCGCGGCGCTGGTTCGGTCATTAAGCCCGGCGAGTCCCTGATTTTCGTGGTGGACCTGCTGGACGTCCGCTAAGGACTAGCAAGGTTCTCGCGTTTTTCGCGTAAGAGACATAGCCCGGTGCTTTCTCCCGATTGTGGGAGGGGCACCGGGCTTTTGCGTACCCACACGCAAAGTAAGTGCCGCGGAACACACACGGTATGATGGAATCATGTCCACCGCAGCTCAGCTTTACATGACTCTTCACCGCCTCGCCACCGCCGCCGAGGCACCCGATACCGCAACCCGAACCCAGGGCATCAGCCGCAACGAGCTACTGACCCTGCTCGGCATTAGCACGCGCGCTAACGGCTCCCTCAGCGAGGCCCAGGAACGCGCCTTTGAACGAGCCAAGCAGACCCTGCGTGATGCCGGCGCGCGCATCACCCACGTGACCACGGACCTGGGGGAGCGCTACCGCCTCGAAACCAGCAACGCCGGAGAACTACCTGCCTGGAACCCCACCGCCGAGGATTTCCGCCTCATCAACACCATCCTGCGCGGCTGGGAAGGCACCGAATTGCAGGATGATGCCTACCGCATCCTGCGTAAGATTGCGCTGACCAGCGAGAACCTCACCGATGAGGCGCTCGCCGCCGCGAAGATCCTGGACCCGAAGACCGGCAAGCGTCAGCGCGCGAAGAACCTGTACACCTACCGCGAGCCTCTTCAGCGCATTTACTTTAGCGATAATCCGCACCTGAATGAGCTGTTTACCGCCTATGCTGAGCGTAAGACGGTCACGTTCACCTATCAGACGGCTGCCGGTGCGACCCGCGTGCAGGAGAAGGTCAGTGTCGCCGGTGTTGGGTACCGTTACGGCACCTGGTATTTTGTCGGCTACTACACTGATAGCTCGGAGCGTAAGGAGTACACGTTCCGTGCCAGCCGTATTCAGAAGCTCACGATGCTTTCGCGTATCGATTCGACCCCCATCAACGCAACGTTTAACGCCAAGAACTGGCTTGAAGACATTAAGGGCTACGAAGAGAGCCTGATTGTTGCCGAGGTCAACGCCGATTCCACGCTGTCGGAGCCCTTCACCGTGCCCTCGTACGGCACGATTGATAGTGCTGTGGCGGCGACCAGCTATAGCTGCGTGATCGAGCCGCCCGAGGAATCGGAGGATGCCTCTACCCGCCAGCGTGACAGTTACGCCGCCCAGCAGCAGCTGTTGCGCACCCTCACCGACCTGCACAGTGGCACGGTCGAGGACCCCGGTACGTGGAGCAAGATTGACCAGCGTAACCGCAATAATGTCCTTGATGCTCTCGTCGACCTGATTTTGGGTCTGCATCGTGCCGACCGCTGGGCGAGCGCCCACGGTGAAGAGCCCATGCCGTTGAATCAGCTCAACGCCCTCTACAGCGTGGACACTGACAAGAACCGCGACCTCGGCAAAACTATCATCCCCGAAATTTTCGCGCAGGTAGACACCGTTCCCTTTGAGTCTGGCCCCAAGGACCCGGACGCCCTCAAGCCCAGCTACATTAACCTGCTGCCGGACTTTGGCAGCGCCACCCCGCACACGCTACTGAACTACGCGCGCCTTACTGACACTGAGCTCGCGATTCTCGTCTTTACCCTCTCTGCCGCAGATATTCTGCACCCGGCGGATGCGCGCCTGGGCAGTATTCGTGAGGCGCTCGCCGCCGCGTACCCGAATGCGCCCGTTTATGCGCAGCACCTGTGCTTCGCCCCGGAGGAGCCTTTGCTACAGGAGGCAACTGCCGCTCTGAGTAGCGGCAACGCCGTGACCATTGGGTACGGTACCTCTGAGCGTGCCGCTGATCGCCTGGTGGACCCGTATGCGTTGGTGTTGCACCGCGACCACATGTACCTGCATGCGTGGTGCCGTACCGCTGAGGAACGCTACTATGCCGCGCGCGGTGAGGAAGTCCCCGAGTATGTACCCGAGGCTTTTGCTCACGCAGCCACCGGCGAGACTGCCGACAGCGAGGCGGGGGAGAAGACCCCCACTTTCTGGCGTAACTTCCGCCTCACCCGCATCAACCACATTCACGAGGCGGGCGCGGGTCGCACCCACCCGATCATCGGTGACACCGTCCCGCATTGGCACGCGCAGCAGCACAGCACTCAGACCAACCCCTTCGCTGAGTTGCGGATTCACCCGACCGAGCACATTCCCAGCGGTGAGCCGCTCGATACTCTCACCGCAACGTACATGCGTCGAAGCACCCACCACGTGAAGAAGGCTTCACGCACCCAGTACGTGCGCATCCACTACTACAACAACGCCCACGGCGCTGGCGATAAGAACATCCTCGATACCGTCATCGCGCACCGAGGTGCCCTCGAACTGGTCGGTCCCGCGCACCTGCGCGCGGCGTTGCTTGACCAGTTGCAAACCCTCAAAGCGAGCAGCCGCAGGGGTGCGCCCGCAGGGGTGCCCGCAGAAAAATAGAACTTCACCCACTAGCAAAAACACCCTAAAAACCCTTCCAAGGAGCCAAAACATTAACCTAAAACTTGTATAATGGTGCTCATGTCTTGGTGGTTCTGGATTTTGCTATGGGGCGCGCTCATCATCTGCTCGCTCCTCTATTTGGCATGGTTCACCTACAAAGCACTCACTCGCGGTTTCACACTCCTTGACGAAACCGTAACCTGGGTCGAGTCCATCGAGGGACAATTCGACGCAGCGCAAGCGAACGCAAGCCGAAAACTCCCGCGAGACACCACCCTCGGGGTATTCACACCCATCACCGAGGCATACAATAACTACGAACAAGGTAAGCAGACACGCAGGTCTGAGCGGATCAAGCGACGGGTCTCCCGACGAGATCGACTCGGCCAACCTCAAAACATCGGAGACCTGCTCTAACAGAAAGGCACACCACCATGGGCCAGATTTTCAGCCACCCCGCGACCATCATCGTCGTTATCCTCCTCATCGTCCTCCTCTTCGGCGCACCCAAGCTGCCCGGCATGGCACGCAGCCTCGGCCAGTCCATGCGCATCTTCAAGACCGAAGTTGAGGGCCTGAAGAACGACTCCAAGAAGGACCCCCGCGAGAAGGACGGCGAAGAGGTCGTCACCGCTGAGGTCGTAGACAACGGCAAGACCGAAACCAAGTAACGGTCCCGCCACCGACGCACCAAACCCGTGCCAGCCCACCGGCCGGCACGGGTTTTGCGGCACCACCCCATAAACACCCCACCAGACCCCCTCAGCCGAATCACACACGGCACCGACACCCAGAGGACACCACGTGGCAACACCTGACCAGGACGTGCGCAACCGCAAAGTCAATCCTGAAGCACGCATGGAACTCAAGGAACACCTGCGCGAATTCCGCGACCGCCTCATCAAAGCGGCTATCGCAACCGTCATCGCAGCCATCATCGGTACGGTCTTCCTCTACCAGCCTTTCATCGAAATGATTTCTGCGCCCCTGCAGCAGATCAACGCAGAAACCGGCCGCAACGCAAACCTGAACTACGGTAGCGTCGCATCTCCTTTCGACCAGCTGCTTAAGGTCGGTATGTACATCGGCTTGGTGATCGCCTCTCCCGTCTGGCTCTACCAGGCGCTGCGATTCCTGCTGCCGGCACTGCACACCAAGGAGAAGAGGTATCTCTTCGGCTTCCTCACCGCATCTATTTTCGCGTTTGCCTGCGGTGTCGCCATTTCGTACTTCACCCTCCCCGGCGTGGTCTACGCGCTGCTGAAGTTCACCCCCGTCAACGAAAGTAACTACATTGACGCGGGCGTGTACATCTCCTTCATCCTGAAGTTCGTTGTGACGTTCTCCTGCGCGTTCATCATCCCGGTGATCCTGGTTGGCATTAACATGCTGGGCCTGATCCGCGGCACCACCATTTTGAAGGCTTGGCGTTGGGTTGTTGTGCTCGTTGCGGTTATCGCAGCGCTGACTGCACCCGGTAGCGACATCATGATGATGTTCGTGCTCATGGCGCCGCTGCTGATTTTCTTCTTCGCAGCAATCGGCATCTGCATGATTAACGACAAGCGCCGCGACCGCAAGCTTGCCAAGCTGGCGCAGGGTTCGGATGAAGCAAGCCTGAACACCGCAACCAGCAGTGAAGACCTGGCGAAAATGGGTTACTTCGAGGACGAGAAGACTTCCTAAATTGAATAGCTCGCTTTGAGCAACCTATCCGAAAGGGGCGGGGTACAGAGAACCTGTACCCCGCCCCTTTCGCATGCCCCCAAAAAGCGGCTCGAGGCGCACGGATGAAGAGGCGCACAGACGAATTTTTACAACGCCCGCCGGTACATCCCGGCAGAAACTGAGCATAAATTGCGCCGAAACCGCGCAGCTGATGCGCTCGCTGTTCGCCCATACCGGATTAGTGCCTGTGCAGGATGCTTTCTGAAGGCTCGCGGCGGGTGAACCGTTACACTGGACATACTATGAGCAAGCACCACGCACAGCACACATCCGACGCACACGCTTCTAACGCTTCTAACGAGCAGACCCCGGCGGAGCGCACCGACTACGCTGCCGCCTACGCCGCATCCCGAGAGCGCGCCGCCTACGCGAAGACCGCCCTCGGGGCTTTTGAGGCGTCCCTTGATTTTCCGCTGGATGACTTTCAGCGTCAGGCGTGTGTCGCTGTGGAGGCGGACCGCTCCGTCCTCGTTGCCGCACCTACTGGTGCCGGTAAGACCATTGTGGGTGAGTTCGGTATCTACCTGGCGTTGCGCCGCGGCATGAAGGCGTTCTACACGACCCCCATTAAGGCGCTGAGCAACCAGAAGTACCACGACTTTGTGCGCGCGTACGGTGAGGATTACGTGGGTCTGCTCACCGGCGATACGAGCATTAACACGGAAGCACCCGTGGTCGTGATGACCACCGAGGTGCTGCGCAACATGCTCTACGCCAACTCGACCACGCTGACCGGCCTGGGCTATGTGGTCATGGATGAGGTGCACTACCTGGCGGACCGTTTCCGTGGCGCGGTGTGGGAAGAGGCGATTATTCACCTTCCCGAGCATGTGAACGTCATTTCCCTGTCGGCTACGGTGTCGAACGTTGAGGAGTTCGGCGCGTGGCTAGATATGGTGCGCGGCGGCACGGACATCATCGTTTCCGAGCACCGTCCGGTGCCCCTGTGGCAGCACATGATGGTCGGTCACCGTGTGGTGGACCTGTTCGTACCCGAGGACAACTCCGCACAGGGCAAAAACCACACCCAGGGCAAGAACCAGGAGCCGGAAGAGAAACTCTCCCGCAAGCAGGCGAAGAAGGCACAGAAAGCTAAGCAGCGCGGCGCAACCGTGGAGGTGGGCGCCAACCCTCTGCTTGCCGGTCTGCGCCTGAACCCGCAGCTGAAGGCGCTACGCCCCGGCTTCCGTTCCGCACCTGGCCGTGGACGTTACGGCGGCAAGCGTGAGCGTTTCCGTCACCGCCGTGAAGGCTGGCTCAATGAGACGTTCAGCAGCGGCGAGCGCGGCCGCTCGGACCGTCGTGACCGTTTCAGCAATGATCGTTTCAGCAACGACCGGGACTTTGATGCACGTGGTGAGCAGAAGCCTCTGCGTCCGCAGCGTATTACCCGCCCGGAGATGGTGCGCGCCCTCGACAAGCAGGGCCTGTTGCCCGCTATCTGCTTTATCTTCTCGCGTGCCGGTTGTGACGGCGCGGTCAGCCACTGCGTATCCGCCGATATTACGCTGACCACCCCCGAACAGCAGCAGACCATCCGCGCCTACATTGCGGAGGCGACCGCTCACCTGGACACCCGCGACCTGAACACCCTCGGCTACTACGAGTGGCGTGACGGCCTGATTCGCGGTATCGCCGCACACCACGCTGGTCTGCTGCCCCTGTTCAAGGAGGTCGTCGAAACCCTCTTCGCACAGGGCCTCATCAAGCTGGTCTTCGCCACTGAAACCCTCGCACTGGGCATCAACATGCCCGCACGCACCGTCATCCTGGAAAAGCTCACCAAGTACAACGGCGAATCCCACGTAGACATCACCCCCGGCGAGTACACCCAGCTGACCGGACGCGCAGGCCGCCGCGGCATCGACATCGAAGGCCACGCCGTCGTCATGTGGCGCCCCGGCATGTCCCCGGAACACGTGGCAACCCTCGCCTCAACCCGCACCTACCCGCTAAACTCCTCATTCCGCCCCACCTACAACATGGCGGCAAACCTCATCGCCTCCTACGGCGCCGAACGCACCCGCAAAATCCTGGAGTCCTCCTTCGCGCAGTTCCAGGCGGATAAGTCGGTCGTGGGCGTCGCCTCCCGCGTACGCAAAAACGAAAGCGCCCTAGAAGGCTACCGCGAAGCAATGGCATGCCACCTGGGCGACTTCACCGAATACGTCCAGCTCAGCCGCCAGATCACCGAACTGGAAAAGAAGGCATCCAAGAGCAACGAACGCCACGCACGCGCACAAGCACACCACAGCATCCAACAGCTACTGCCCGGCGACATCATCTACATTCCGCACGGCCGCTCCCGCGGCTACGCAGTCGTCATCACCCGCTCCGATTCGCACGCCGACCCGCGCATCGGCATCGTCACCGAGGACGCGCACCAGCGCACCGCCTCAACCCGCGACTTCGAAGGCGCCATCGAACCGGTCTCACGCATCAAAATCCCCAAGCGCCTAAGCCTCAAAACCGCCAAGGAACGCCGCGACACCGCAAGCCGCATGCGCCAGGCACTCTACGACGGCCGCGCCCCGCGTGCGCTCGCGCAGCAGAACATCCCTGCTCGTCAGAACAGCATTGACGCGCAGCTGGAGGCTCTGCAGGCTCAGCTGCGTAACCACCCGTGCCACGGCTGCTCCGACCGCGCGAACCACATGCGTTGGGCTGAGCGCTGGCAGAAGCTCAACTCTGAGACGGAAGGGTTGCGCCGCCAGATTGCCCGCCGCACCAACACGATCGCGCAGGTCTTTAACCGCATTGCGCGCCTGCTGGAAAGCTACGGCTACGTCGAACGCACCGAAGACGGCGAGTTGTCGCTAACCACCGGCGGCCAGGCTCTGCGCCGCATCTACGGCGAGCGCGACCTACTGACCGCTCTGTGCCTGGACGCGCACTTCCTCGACGGACTGGAGCCCGCCGCCATCGCGGCAACCGTCGCCGCACTAACCTACCAGGGCAAGCGCGACGCCGTAGAATACCTGGCACACTACCCGCATCCGTCCCTGCGCGCACCCATCGCGACGATTACGCAGCGCCTCGCCGACCTGAACGCAGCCGAAGAACAGTTCAAGGTCAACCCGACCCCCGCATGCGACTTCGGCCTGGTCGAACCCATGTACGCCTGGGCGAACGGCGCGCACCTCGCAAAGGCAATCGAGGACACCGGCCTTGCCGCCGGCGACTTCGTACGCTGGGCAAAGCAGGTACTGGACGCACTGGACCAGATCGCGCACATCCGCTCGCTGGACCCGGTCATTCGCGCCCGCTGTGAAGAAGCAATCGAGGCGGTACGCCGCGGCGTAGTCGCACTGGACGTCTAACCCGCACCTTAGTGCTACACCGTACATAGTGCTAAACCCTGCTCGACCAGCTCGGGCCACCACCCCCGCTACTGTGCATTGTTCTGCACCATCTAAGTTCCGCCTCATCTAAGGACGAACGAACTACCACAGGCAGCGGGGGTGCTTCTATACTCAAATGAGACGCTCAGCTAAGCTACGCGAGCACAATTGAAGTGCCCGCCCCGTGTGCGCTTTCGGCGCGCCTCAAAGGTGAAAGGAATCTAATGTCTACCCGTATTTTTGTAGATGGTAGCGTGTACAGCCCGGTCGACCCGTACGCAACCGCAATGCTCGTCGAAGGCGGCTTCGTCCGCTGGGTTGGTTCCGACTCCGGGGCGCATTCAATTGCCGACGAATCAGCCACCATCACCGAACTCGACGGCGCCCTGCTAACCCCCGCCTTTGCGCGCGCACTAGCACCGGTAGCAGGCAAAGAAGCACCCGAAATCCTCGACTACCTGCAGGCATACCGTGCAGCCGGCTACCACACCCACACCCTACTCGCCGGCATGGAAGACGTACCCGACCTCGTCTCCGCACTCAGCTACTACAGCGCCGAACACGGCGTACCCGACATCCGCCTCATCCTCAACGCCACCGGCGTAGAAACCGACGAACTCATCAGCGCCATCAAGGCGCTACGCCCCCTCACCGAAGGCGAACGCGCCGTCAAGGGCCTGCAGCTAGTCGGCATCTTTGTCGCACCCACCGAGGCACCCGCAGCAGCACAGGTCGCCGAAGACGCCGCACTCCTACTCTCCATCAACGCATCCACCAGCTTTGCCAACGCCGCCGACGCCGCGCTCGCCGCACGCAAAAACCGCCCCTGGCTGCCCATCCGCCTCGACGCAGCAACCAGCACTCCGCAAGACCCCATCACCGACGAACACCTCACCCAACTAGCAGAAGCACGCATCAACCTGGGCCTGAGCGTCTGCGAACCCGAAGAAGACGAAGCCACCAACGACACCGTCCAAGCACTCCTCGCACACGCCGGGGGAGAAGCGCGCGAAACCGTCGCCTCAGTCGCACGCCGCGCAAACGCAACCGGCACCTCCATCGCCCTCGGCTCCGACACCCAACTCTACGCACCCGGCGCCTGGCCCCTCATCCGCGAACTCATCAACGACGAACACGGCATCTCCGCACGCAGCGCCTTCGCCGCCCTCACCCGCGGCGTATACCGCCTAGTCCACGAAGAAAACCCCTTCACCGGCCAGCTCACCCCCGACACCCCCGCATACGTAGCACAGTGGCGCGTCGAAGCCCTCATGGTCCAAGCACCCGACTCCCGCGTCGCATCGTGGAGCACCGACCCCCGCGCTCGCATTCCGTTGCTTCCGGTTCTGGATGAGGATTCGCCTCTGCCCATCCTGGAATCTATTTACACTGAAAGTAACTAATTTTTTATCTTGTCGACACCTTTTTTAGGCGGTTTAGGGGCAGTGGAAGCCCCCGAGGATTCAGTTACCCGCATGTTTACCCGGTATACTGGATACCTACACTGCCTGTTTTATATGTACCTGTGAGGGAGTAATATGCGCGTTCTAACTGTCATCCCGACGTATAACGAGAAGGAGAACCTGCCCATCGTGGTAGAGCGTCTTCGCAAGGCAGCTCCCGAGGTGGACATTCTCGTGGTGGATGATAACAGCCCCGACGGCACCGGCCAGATTGCTGATGAGCTGTCTGCTAAGGATTCCCAGATTCACGTTCTGCACCGCACCGTTAAGGACGGCCTGGGTGGCGCATACCTCGCTGGCTTCGATTGGGGCCTTGAGGCAGGCTACGACGTTCTGATTGAGATGGACGCTGACTGCTCGCACCAGCCTGAGCAGCTTCCTTCTCTGGTTCGTGCTGTGGAGGCAGGCGCTGACCTGGCTATTGGTTCGCGTTACGTTCCCGGTGGCAAGACCAAGAACTGGCCGGCTCACCGTCAGATTCTCTCTCGCGGCGCTAACCTGTACACCCGCCTGATTCTGGGCACCTCCATCAAGGACATTACCGCTGGTTTCCGCGCGTACCGTCGTGACGCTCTGCAGCGCCTGAACCTGGACGGTATTGACTCGAAGGGCTACGTGTTCCAGGTTGATTTGGCGTGGCGTTCTGAGCAGGCTGGCCTGAATATTGTTGAGGTTCCGATTACCTTCGTTGAGCGTGAGATTGGCGCTTCGAAGATGGACGGCAACATTATCTTTGACTCCATGTCTAAGGTGACCCGCTGGGGTATGGCTAATCGCATTCAGAAGCTGAAGAAGGCTCTGGGCAAGTAAGACTTCTTGCTCAGACGCTTCTCGCACCTGAGATTTATACGAAAGACCGGGGCGGATACGTAACGTATCCGCCCCGGTCTTTTTATGCTTTCTGTAACGCTCTTTCTTGGCTCACGCCTGGCTCACGTACCGACGGAAGCCAGCACCACAACAAGAAGGGCCCGCTAAGAGCACGAGTGGCGCTTAGCGGGCCTTCTACAGCGTTCTACGGAGCCTCTACGGTACTTTTAGAGCGCGTAGTGCTTGCGGTAGTATTCCAGGCGGTCTTCCAGGGTCTTTTCCAGCTCTTCGATGCTACGGCGTTCCATGAGCATGTCCCAGTGGGTACGTGCGGGCTTCTCTTCTTCGGCGTCTGCGGTGGAGTCGCCGTTGACGAGGTATGCTTCCTTGCCGGACTTTGCGGTCCATACCGAGGGGATCTCTGCTTCTGCCGCGAAGGTCACGAAAACGCGGTCACCGTCAGCGGTACGGTATTCGACGCGCTGGCGGGGCGCGGGCTGTACGTTCGATTCGGTTTCCATCGACTGGGAACCCAGGCGCATACCGCGCAGGCTACGATCGCTCATTTTTCCTCCAGTGTCGTCGGGTGCGCTCTTTGGCGCTTTAGGCATAACGTTGGGCGGGGGAGAGCTATTCCCTCGAACGTTTTACAAAACATCCATTATATCGGTAATAGTCTCCACCCGCCCAACGTGGTGGTGTTTATTCGGCGTGATTTTTGGTGATTCACGCCTTTTTATGCGTTAGATTTCGCGTTTAGCCGTTGATGCCGTAGCTTCCGGGTGCCTGCGGTGCGCTCTTGGGCGCCTCTGTTGCAGGCTTCTTCGGCGCGTCCGCAAGGTCGGATGCGGGCAGGGTGCCGAAGGCGTTGCCCAGGCCGCGCAGTGCATCGCCGAGTTCGGTCGGGATGAACCAGAGCTTATTGGCGTCGCCTTCGGCGAGCTTGGGCAGGGTCTGCAGGTACTGGTAGGTGAGCAGCTGCTGGCTGGGGTTGGATTCGTGGATTGCTGCGAAGACCTTCTGCACGGCTTCTGCTTCACCGTTTGCGCGCAGGATTGCGGACTGTGCGTCACCTTCTGCACGAAGGATCTGTGCCTGCTTTTCACCCTCTGCACGCAGGATGGCTGCGCGGGATTCACCTTCTGCGGTCAGAATGTCGGACTGCTTCTGGCCTTCTGCGGTGAGGATTGCGGCGCGGCGGTCACGCTCTGCACGCATCTGCTTCTCCATGGAGTCCTGGATGGATACCGGGGGCTGGATTTCCTTGATGTCCACGCGGGAGACGCGCAGGCCCCAGCGGCCGGTGGTGGAGTCGAGTACGCCTCGCAGCTCCGCGTTGATCTGGTCGCGGGAGGTGAGGGTCTGCTCCAGGTTCAGGCCACCGACGACGTTACGCAGGGTTGCGCTGGTCAGCTCGTCTACGGCACGAATGTAGTTGGTAATTTCGTAGGTTGCAGCCTGGGGGTCGGTGACTTGGAAGTACACGACGGTGTCGATGCCGACCACGAGGTTATCTTCGGTAATCACGGACTGCGAGGGGAAGGAAACGACCTGTTCACGCAGGTCGATGAGGGGCAGCACGCGGTCAACTACGGGGATGACGATGTGCAGGCCGGGCTTGAGAACGGCGTGGAACTTACCCAGTCGTTCGACGATGCCGGCTCGTCCCTGCGGGATGACGCGCACGGTCTTTGCGAGCATCGTCAGCACGAAGAGGATGAGTAGGACCGTCAGAATAAGGCTGATAGGCATTGTTTCTCCTTATCGGTGAGTTATATGGTGTGTTTTTTTGGTATCTGAACCTGCTTTTGGAGCCGGTATTCAGATGGGTCTCAGTCGTGGGGGAGAGGCTCTACGATTGCAGTAGCACCTTCAATGGCTCGTACCCTCGCGTGTGATCCTGCTACGAGCGTTCCGGAGGCGGTGCGCGCCGTCCAGGTGTCGCCAGCTAGTACAACCAAACCAGTTTCACTAGTCACATCTTGAGTGACGCGCACCTCAGCACCAACGAGTGCTTCAGCATTAGTGACAGCACCGGTGGCTGATTTATTGAGCTTTTTCAGCAGCGGCGGGCGCAGACCAAGAACCAGAATCAGGCAGATTACCACGAAAATAACGGCTCGAATCAGCATGTTATCCACGAAGGGCGATATTGCTGCGGTGATGCCTGCGCTAAT
The DNA here is from genome assembly GCF_001813685.1 of Rothia sp. HMSC061E04. NCBI lineage: Bacteria > Bacillati > Actinomycetota > Actinomycetes > Micrococcales > Micrococcaceae > Rothia > Rothia sp. HMSC061E04. Next base: position 99,163 of record NZ_KV813706.1, read on the forward strand.
CGCCAGCATGAGAAAGAACAGGTCGAGGCTGAGCATTTCTATGACGGCGAAAACGAGGGCGAGTGCAACCCAGAGTGTCCAGGGTGTCTCAAAGAGCCAATCCACGAGTTTTCTCCTTTGGTGTACATCAAACCGGCGTGGTTGACGTTGAATCTGCACACGAGGCGACAGCACCTTCGTGATGCGGGGTATATCCATTATTTCAGGTGGATTGAGTACTGGTGACAGTTCTGGTGACCGAGTGAGGTTAATACATAAACTGTTAAGACTTTATTTAGATACGGGGAATCTTTGGTTCATTCTAGACCTCCCTAAAAAGCCGATAATATACATTATGTAAAGTAGACCTATTTTTCACTACCCCACCGGCTGCTCACCGGTGCTTTCTACTCTCAGGCTGGCACGGATCAAACCTGTGCGCTCCTCGCAGGGCGACTACACTGTTCCATCCGCGGTTCTGAGCTTCCGCTATTCTGCGCTCCACGCACCTTGCGTCTTCCTCGGTACTCAGCCGCACGCTCACATGCCCCGAACCTTCGGGCTCCTCAGTATGTCCCTCAACGCATCCCGTTAAACGACAAGCACCCGAGACGAGCTCACACCATTCGGTGCGCTCTGTTCGTCTCGGGTGCCTGCCATCAATTTCTAGAGCTTTACGCTTCTGCGTGCTTTTCGCTGAACTCTACCCATGCGTTGAGCACACGCTCCGCTGCGCCGGATGCAATAGATTCGCGCGCATCAGCCAAAGCCTGAGTGAAACGGGTCTCAAAGCTCTCCCCGTTGACCGGGCGGTACGCGACCAGGCCAGCCGCAGCGTTCATCACCACAGCGTCGTGAATGGCGCGCAGCGGGCTCTTCGGGGCCTCGCCCTCCCCCGCCAAAATTGCACGGAAAACGCCCGCATTGTACTCGGCGTCGCCGCCACGCAACTGCTCCAGCGGTGCGTTCTGCAGACCGTACTCGGTCGGATCAAAACGATACTCGGTCAGCTCGCCGTCGACAGCCTCCCACAGGCGGCTCGTGGTGGCGATGGTCAGCTCGTCCAGGCCGTCATCACCGCGGAAAATCAGGGCGTGGTCGCCGCGCTCCGCGAAGACGTGAGCCATCTTCTCAGCCATGATCGGGTTAGCAACGCCGATAGCCGAGGACTTCACGCGAGCCGGGTTGGTCATGGGGCCCAGGTAGTTGAACGCGGTCGGAATACCGAGCAGGCGGCGGGTCGGGCCCACATGGCGCATTGCCGGGTGGAAAGTCATCGCAAACAGGAACGTGATGCCGGTCTCGCGAGCGCATTCGGCGACTGCGGGAATGGGCATGTCGAGGCGGATTCCGAGGGCTTCGAGGACGTCTGCGGAGCCGGATTTGGAGGTGGAGGCGCGGTTGCCGTGTTTGACGACGGTGGCGCCGGTGCCTGCGATGACGAGGGCTGCCATGGTGGAGATGTTGACGGTGTTTTGCTGGTCGCCGCCGGTGCCGACGATGTCTACGGCGTGGGGGTTGATGTCGACGGTTTCGGCTTTGGCGATCATGCCGGCTGCGAGGGCGCCGAGTTCTTCGGGGGTTTCGCCTTTGGAGTGGAGGGCGGTGAGGAAGGATGCGAGGATCGGCTGTTCGGTTTGGCCGGTCATGATGTGGTCCATTGCCCAGGCGACTTCGGTGTCGGTGAGGTTTTGGTGTTTGACGAGCTGGTTGAGGATGTGTTTCCAGGTGATTTCGTGCGTAGTCATGTGTTAAGTGTAAAACCCCCGCCGCGTATCTGCATGGTTGGGTGCAGTATGCGAGACGGGGGTTTATGAGGCGTGTTGCACCGTGGGGTGCTTAGCGCTGGGGTGTTTTCGGTTTAGTGGAAGGAGTCACCGCATGCGCAGGAGCCTGCTGCATTGGGGTTGTCGATGGAGAAGCCCTGCTTTTCGATGGTGTCTTCGAAGTCGATGGTGGAGCCGTCGAGGTAGGGTGCGCTCATCTTGTCGACGATGACTTCTACGCCGTCGAAGTTGCGGACTGCGTCGCCGTCGAGGACGCGCTCGTCGAAGTAGAGCTGGTAGATGAGGCCGGAGCAGCCGCCGGGCTGGACGGCGATGCGCAGGCGCAGGTCGGTGCGGCCTTCCTGTTCGAGGAGGGTGCGGACCTTGGTCTGTGCTACTTCGGTGAGGTTGACGCCGTGGGTCGGCAGTTCGGTGGTGGTTTCACTCATTGGTGTTGTCCTTTTGTTTGGTTGGTTGCCCGTGTGCGCCGCGTGTGGGTGCGTGTGGGCGTTTTAGCCTTCACGATACGCGCCTGGGTGTTTGATGTACAACCTAGGGTGTGCATAGTTCGCCGGGGGCGTGAGTGTTGGTGTGGGGGCTTGACATGTAATTCTGCTTCTAGGATACCGAAAAAGTGGGGGTTGGGGTTTGTGACCCTTCTCCCCCACTTTTTGTGGATGTTCCTAGCGAGCGCGTTTAGCGAGCGCCAAGTGCGCTCAGAAGCAGTGCCTCCGCGAGGATTGCGTTCTTGAAGTCCGGGATGTAGAGGGACTCGTTGGCGCTGTGTGCGCGGGTGTCGGGGTCTTCTACGCCGGTGACGAGAATCTGTGCCTGCGGGAAGAGGTCCTTCAGGTCGGAGATGAACGGGATGGAGCCGCCCATGCCGGTCTGTACGGGTTCTACGTCCCAGGCGGCGCGCATTGCGTCGAGGGCGGTTTGTGCGCCGTCTGCGTCGACTTCGGTGGCGAAGGGCATACCGGAGTCGACGGCGGTGTAGTTCGCCTGGGCACCGTGGGGTGCGTGTGCCTTGATGTGTTCGGTGAGTGCGCGGTGTGCGTTTTCGGGGTTGTCGCCGGGTGCTAGGCGGGTGCTGATGCGTGCGCGGGATACGACGGCGAGGGTGTTGGAGGAGGTTGCGATGGAGGGGATGTCCATGCCGATGACGGAGATTGCCGGCTGGGTCCACAGGCGGGATGCAACACTACCGGTGCCTGCTAGGGGTACGGTGTCGAGGATGCCGGAGTCGTTGCGGAAGTCTGCTTCGGCGTATTCGAGTTCGGGTTCGGGGGCGCGGTGCAGGCCTTCGACGGCTACGGCGCCGGTGGCGTCGTGCAGGGTGGCGAGTAGCTGCGCCATGAGGGTGTGTGCGTCGAGCATGGGGCCGCCGAACATGCCGGAGTGGATGGCGTGGCTGCCGACGCGTACTTCGATGTCGCCGGATGCGACGCCGCGCAGGCTGGTGGTCAGTGCGGGTACGCCGGCACGCCAGTTGGCGGAGTCTGCGACAACAATGTAGTCAGCGGACAGTTCCTCACGGTAGGTGTTGAGGAAGGAGACGAAGGAGGGCGAGCCTGCCTCTTCTTCACCCTCAATGAAGAGCTTCACGCCGAGCTTGAAGTCATCGCCGAGAGTTTCGTTGAGAGCTGCGAGCGCGGCGAGGTGCACGAGGATGCCTGCCTTGTCGTCTGCTGCGCCGCGGCCGTAGAGGCGGTCGCCCTTGCGGGTTGCGACGAAGGGTTCGATGTCCCACAGGTCGAGGTCGCCGGCGGGCTGCACGTCGTGGTGGGCGTAGAGCAGGATGGTCGGGTAGCCTTCTGCGGCGGGGCGGGAGGCGATGACGGCGGGCATGCCCTGCTTTTCGGTGCCGTCTGCGGTGGTGTAGGTGGCGCGTTCGATGCGTACGTTGTTGAAGCCTGCCTTGGTTGCGAGCGCGGCGACTGCCTCGGCGCTGCGGTCTACCTGGGTGAGGTCGTGCGATTCCCAGGCGATGGAGGGGATGGCGACGAGCTCGGTGAGAGTCTGCAGGGTTGCTTCGAAGTTTTTGGTGACGGCGTCGCTGAGGGCGCTGTGGTGGGTGAATTCAGTAGTCATGTTTCTACCTTACCCCCACCTTGACCCCGTCTTGGCCCGAACCGTCGAGTGGTTGGGGTTGTTTCAGTTGCTGGTGTGGGCTTGTGGGGGCGGGTTTGATGTGTACCGTTCGGGTATGATGGGAGGGTGTTTGGTCGTAAGAAAGAGAAGGCTGAAGCGGAAGCTGTTCAGCCGCAGGTTGTAGAGGAGCCTCAGGCTCCGGTTAATCCGAAGTTCACCCCGAAGAAGGGCCGTCCTACTCCTTCGCGTAAGGAGCAGCAGGCGGCTCGTCGTCAGCCTCTGGTTGTTAATGACCGTAAGGAGGCGAAGGCGCGTGAACGAGAGGCGATGGCAAAGGCTCGTGAGCGTCAGAATGATGCGTTGATGGGTGGCGATCAGCGTTACCTGCCCGCCGTGGATCGTGGTTCGCAGCGCCGTTATATCCGTGATTATGTGGATGCGCGCCGTAACCTTGGCGATTTTATGTTGGCTGTGCTGCTGGTTCTGCTTATTGGTGGCTGGATTGCTCAGGGTGTGTCGGGTACGTCTAGCGTTGGTGCACCGATTTATTACGGTTCCGTGTACGCGATGTATGCGCTGATGATTCTGTGGGTTGTTGACTACTTTATTTTGTGGCGCAGCCTGAAGAAGAAGCTGATTGCGAAGTTCGGCGAGGTTCAGCGTGGTTCTGGCATGTATGCGTTTAACCGTGTGATGATGATTCGTCGTATGCGCCGCCCGGTTCCGATGGTGAAGTACGGCGAGTACCCGCACTAAGTCGTTAGTGCCTTATAGGTGCTTGGGGAGAGGTCCTGAAGGTTCAGGCCTCTCCCCTATTTTTATGCCCGCTAATCCTCTATACGCGAGAAGCCACATGTGTTTCGAGAAGCTACTTCTTTGGTGGCTTTTCGAAACACATGTGGCTTTTCGGCAGAATAGAGGGCACACAAAGGGGGGGCACCGACTCCACCCCCTACGGGTAGAGAACGGTGCCCCCTTTTCAGCACGCAGAGTCGACACGCCAAGTCAGCGTGCCGGGAAGCATAACGCTCCCGCCTGCAAACCTTCTAGCGGCGAGCGCGGCGCAACTTCACCAGGCCACGGTTAATGTGTGCCGCCCAGAGTGGACCCTCATACAGGAACGCGGTGTAGCCCTGCACCAGGTCAGCGCCAGCGTCCAGGCGCTCCTGCACATCCTCAGCGGTGGTCACGCCGCCAACGGAGATGATGGCGAGGTCATCGCCGATTTCACGCTTGAGCAGTCGCAGCACCTCCAGGGAGCGCGGCTTCAGCGGCGCACCGGAGAGGCCGCCAGCACCGATTTCCTTGACCTTGGTCATGTCGCTGGTCAGGCCCATGCCGTCGCGGGCGATGGTGGTGTTGGTGGCGATGATGCCGTCCAGCTTCAGCTCCTTAGCCAGGGCTGCCACCTCGATCACGTCCTCATCGACCAGGTCCGGCGCGATCTTCACGGTCAGCGGTACGTGGCGGTTGGGGCATGCGCGGTCTGCCTCTTCACGCACGGCGGCAAGCAGCGGGCGCAGCGACTCGATAGCCTGTAGGGTGCGCAGACCCGGAGTGTTCGGGGAGGAGACGTTGACGACCAGGTAGTCTGCCTGCGGTGCCAGGGTGCGGGTAGAGATCAGGTAGTCCTCGATAGCGTTCTCGAGTTCCACGATCTTGGTCTTGCCGATGTTCACGCCGATAACCGGGCGTACAGCGCCGCGGTATTCAGTTTCGAGGTCTGCACGGGCGGCGGCTACGCGCGGGCCTGCCGCTGCGGCGCCGTCGTTGTTGAAGCCCATGCGGTTGATGACCGCCTTATCTTCCACGAGGCGGAAGAGGCGCGGCTGCGGGTTGCCGGGCTGCGCCTGGCCGGTGATGGTGCCGATCTCGACGTGGCCGAAGCCGATACCAGCCAGCGCGGCAATGCCCTTGCCGCCCTTGTCGAAGCCTGCAGCCAGGCCGAACGGCGAGGGGAAAGTAATGCCCATGACGGTGGTTGCCAGTTCGGGGGCGGGCTGGAAGTACTTGCGCAGCGCGCGGGTGATGCCGACGTTGCGCAGGGTCTGAACGCCCCAGAAGCCGACGTGGTGTGCCTTCTCGGGGTCCATGCCCTTGAAGAAGATGTTGAAGAAGGTCGGGTAGATGCGCATTTGTTCTCCCTAGTGTTGGAGGGTGTGGGTGGTTTATGGGGCTATGAGCCGGGACTGTATGCCGGGCCGCTACTTGTCGTTGGTGACGGCGTCGACAGCGCCACCGTAGCGGCGGTCGCGGCGCGCATACTCTTCGACAGCTTCCCAGAGGGTGCGGCGGTCAACGTCGGGCCAGAGCACGTTCATGAAAATCATCTCGGCGTAGGCGCTCTGCCACAGCAGGAAGTTCGAGATGCGCTGCTCACCGGAGGAACGCAGGAACAGGTCAACGTCGGGCAGGTCAGGCTCGTCCAGGTACTTCTGAATGGTCTTTTCGGTAATGTTGCCGGGCTTGATCTTGCCCGCCACAGCGTCCGCTGCGATAGCTGCCGCCGCGTCAGCGATTTCTGCGCGGCCGCCGTAGTTCACGCACATGGTGAGGGTGCAGACGGTGTTGTCGATGGTTTCGCGCTCGCAGTGTTCGAGCTCTTCGATGACGTTCTTCCACAGCTTGGGTCGGCGGCCAGCCCAGCGGATGCGCACACCCCAGGTCTTGAGGGTTGCCAGCTGACGCTGCAGCACCTCGGTGGAGAAACGCATGATGAACGCGACTTCGCTGGGTGAGCGTTTCCAGTTTTCGGTGGAGAACGCGTAGGCGGTAACGTACGGGATGCCCATTTCGATAGCGCCCGCAACAACGTCCAGCAGTGCCGCCTCGCCGGCGCGGTGGCCCTCGGTGCGGGGCAGGCCGCGTTCGTTCGCCCAGCGGCCGTTACCGTCCATGACGACGGCGACGTGCTGCGGAATGAACTTCTTCGGGATCGGCGGCGGGGTTGCCCCGGTGGGGTGTGCGGGCGGGGGTACGGGCTGGGTGCGTGCCATATGTGCCTTTCTTCCCTGGCGGGTTCTCCCCCGGGGTCGTTTGCCTAGATATGCGCCAGATATAAACCTGGCGTGCTGTTAGCTATTTTACCGTGACACAGCGCGCATGGGCGGGTGCTTCGGGGGTTATTTTGCGTCCTGGTTGGCCCATGTTTGACGCGCCGGCGTGCATCTTTTACGATGCAGGAATTTCTGCTTCGAGGGCGCTCGCCGTTTTCAGGGGGTGTTCGAGCAGGTTTTGGGTGGTTTTCAGGTAGAGTCCCAGAATTTTGGAGGCGACCGGTACCGGTGCTGCGTCAATAGTTGCCCAGGCCCGCGGATCCGCCGATGCGGTAGCGAGCGCATAGCCGAGCTCTTCGGCATGCAGACCGGTTAGGGGCGTGTCGGTGGCGGGTGCGCATTGGGGGCAGAGAACCGTGTGGTGCCCGTAGGTGTGGGCGGTGTGGAAGGCAATGTACCTGCCGCTTCCGCTTGTAGCGACGGGGGTGCTACTGTCTGCCCCGTTATCGCCCCGGCTATCGGTGCTGACAAGCGGGTTGCCGCATCGAGTGCAGTTCTCACCGATGAGCGGCCAGCCGGCGGCGTTCATGCTACGCGCCAGGTAGCGGGTCAGGATCCTCTGCGGCACGTGCTGCCCGTGCGCGAGCACGGCAAGCGCCCCGTGGGTGAGGGTGTAAATATCGGCGGTGCTGTCGGTGTCTTTGGTGAGTGCTTCTGCCAGTTCGGCGATGGTGGAGGCACACGTGTACGCATCGTAGTTCGCCATGATGGGTGCGGTGTAGGCGTGCAGGGTTGCCGCCTGGGTGATGGTGTGCAGGTTGGTTCTGCCGCGGCTGAAGGACAGGTCGGTGTGCATGAACGGTTCGAGTCGTCCACCGAATTTGGAGGTGGGTTTGCGTACGGCTTTGGCGACGGCGTGGGTGATTCCTCCGTCGCGGGTGAGCATGATGATGATGCGGTCGGTCTCGCCGAGTTTTTGGGTACGGAGGATGAGGGCGGCGTCGCGCCAGGTGCGGGGTTCGCTCACGGGTGTCTCCGTTCTCGGTACATGCTCGGTGGGTATCGGGTGGGCAGGTGTTCGGCGGGTGCTTGGTAGACGTTGCACTCAGTAGGCGCTGAGGAGCGGTCGCTGAGGGCAGGGGCTGCACGGGTGTTGCGGGTACGGTTCGACCCCTGCCTCGTTACCCCGCGTAGGGGGTACCGGTCAGGGGTCGGTCCGTAACGTATGGGCGAGGTGCTAGTTAGTCCTCGTACTCGATATCGTCGTCGTCTTCATCTTCTTCGTCGTCGACCAGTTCGTCGAGGTCGTCTTCGTCTTCGTCACCGTAGACGCTCAAAGGAGTGACCTCGTTGTGAGCCTCGAAGAGGGCATCTTCGTAGGCTTCGAAGGCGTTGGCGATTTCTACGTACGCCTCATCGACGGCGGGGTCGTGCTCGCCGGTTCGGTTTACGACGGCGGTCAGGTGCGCCTCCAGCGCGTCAAGGAGGCGGGTGAGTTCGGTGCGAGGATCAATGCTCATGCCATTATTCTACTACCTACGCGCCTATAGTGTGCGCCGGGCGGTCATACAGCGGTTTAAAATGCGGAACTGTGAACGGGCGCGGCAGGTAAATCGGCGGGTAAATTCGGTGCCGTGAAGAGAACGCCAAAGCCAGAGCGGTAAGCCCGGTTAGTCAAGCCAGGCTGGGCGATTCAGGCTGGGCAAGCAAAGCATGCACGCGGCACATCAAGCCCCGCATAGAAGACCTTACAGACACAGCGAACCCGCCGTCCCCGGCTCCCCCACTCCTCAAGGGAGCAGGTGCCGGGTGCGGCGGGTTCTTCTGTCGGTTAGCTCAGCTTGACGCTGCGCCTACTGAATGTTTGCTTCTTGCGGGTTGAGCCGAGAGAATTAGAAGCCGGGTTTTTAGAAGCCCAGGGATGCTGCTGATGCGCGGATTGCCTCAGCGGACGCCTTCAGCTGTGCCAGCTCAGCCTCGTTCATGGGAACCTCGAGCACGCGCTGGATGCCCTCACGGTTGACGATGGTGGGCAGGGACAGTGCAACGTCCTTGAAGCCATACAGCTCGCCTGCAATGGTGGTGGAGACGGGCAGCACTGCGTTCTGGCCGCCGAGGAATGCCTCAGCGATACGTGCGCCGGAGATACCGATTGCGTAGTTGGTGGAACCCTTGCCCTCGATGACCTTGTATGCTGCGCGCATAGCTTCGGTTGCCAGTTCTGCACGGACCTCTTCGGTGAACAGCAGCTTGCCGTCCTGCTTCCACTCGGTCAGGGGAACCATGCCGATGTTTGCTGCGGACCAGACGGGGAACTCGGAGTCGCCGTGCTCGCCAACAACGTTTGCGTGGACGCTCTTGATGGAGACGCCAGCCTTGTTAGCGATCAGCCAACGCAGGCGGGAGGAGTCCAGAACGGTACCGGAGGACAGCACGCGGTTTGCGGGCAGGCCGGTGATCTTCTGGGCAACGATGGTGAGAACGTCACAGGGGTTGGTGACGAGCATGATAATCGCGTTGGGTGCTACGGACAGAATGTTCGGCAGCAGCTTCTCGAGGATTGCAACGTTTGCACCTGCCAGTTCGAGGCGGGGCTGGCCGGGCTTCTGGCGAGCACCAGCGGTGATGATGACCATGTCGCAGTCGCGCAGCAGTTCGATGTCGTCGCCACCGGTTACGGTTGCTTCGTGTGCGAACATTGCGCCGTGTGCGATGTCCAGTGCTTCAGCGTGTGCGCGCTTGCCGTCGATGTCGTACAGGACGATTTCGTCTGCGGAGCCGCGGACCATAGCTGCGTATGCGGTTGCGCTACCGACGCCACCTGCACCGATGACGCCGAGCTTGGTGGGGTTGTTGACACCGTTCATTGCTGTATGCCCTCTTTCGTGAGAGTTATCCGTGTGGTGCGAGAGGATTCTCGCGTGGTTTATCGGGAAGCGGGTGTGTGCCTCGGGGTTGAATTTCCTTGGGTGAGCGTTCTTCCCCGGTGGGCTCGCTTCGTTACTTTCTATTATGCCGCAGATTCTGCGTTTTGTGTTGGATTATTTTGCTTTTTTCGATGGGTGCTGGTGACTTTATGGGCTATGCGGGGTGTTTTTCACTCACAAAACCAAATAATGACGTTCTGACCTTTTGAGCAAGCTCACATGTTGCTAAAGTAGCCCTCCACATCCACAGCACCGCCGGAAGCCTCAAAATCAGCACGAACCGCATCCGCCAGCTCGTCGTCGACCAGGAAGTCCAAAGCCACAGAAGCCAGACCGAACGCCGCATCCAGGGCAGCATCCACCGCCGCCGGAGTGTCAGCACAGTGCGCGAACTCCACCGTGTGCATACCGGTACCCTCGGGCGCAATCTGAATCAGCGGGTGAATACCGGGCACGCGCAGGCTCACATTACCGAAATCAGTAGAAGCCGCCAGGGTGTCACTGACCGTTCCGGGCGGGTACGGGTGGCGACCCACCGAACGCTGAGCCGAAACCCAACGCTTGAGCAACGGACGGTTCGTACGCACCGGCATGGTCATCGGCGAAGAATCCCACGTCACCTCCGCACTCACACCAACCATGAGCGCCGCACCGCGCAGCACTTCCTCAACCCGTCGCGACAGCGCACGCAGAGTCGGCGCGTGCTTAGAACGGATATTAATATGCAGGCTCGCGGAGGCAGGAATCAGGTTCGGGGCGTCCCCGCCGTGGTCAATAATCGCGTGAATACGGTCAGAACCGGGAATCTGCTGGCGCAACAAACCCAAACCCTGATACGCCAGGTTCGCCGCATCCAGCGCGTTACGACCCATAAACGGGTGCGAGGAAGCGTGCGCGCTCACGCCCGTATAGGTCACGCGACATTCACGGCGACCCAACCACGCCTGATCAGCCACATCCATAAAGTAGGGGTGCACCATAATCGCGGCATCCACCCGCTCGAATGCGCCGGCGCGCGCCATCAGCTCCTTACCGGCATCGGACTCTTCGGCGGGCGTGCCGTAGTAGAGGACCCTGCCGCTGAACGCCTCGGGGCCGGTAGCGAGCGCATCCGCCAGGGCAAGGAAAGCGCCCAGCCCGGATACCGCGATGACGTTGTGGCCGCAGCCGTGGCCAATTCCCGGCAGCGCGTCATATTCGGAGAGAATCGCGATGGTGCGGTGTGTGGCGGGGTCGTAGTCGGCGCTGGTGAGCTCCACCTTGAACGCGGTATCCAGACCGAAGGCGGGGTACTCGATACTGAGGTTCGGGTTACTGAGGTTCGGGCAGGCTTCGCGGACCGCATCAACGAGCGTGCTGGAGGCGAAATACTCCTCGTAGGCAGTCTCAGGATGCGCGTGAATCGCCTTGAGAATTGAGGTCAGGGAGTCCGCGCGGGTGGCGACGGATTCGGCGAGGTCGCGGCGAATATGCGCCAGCCCGCTGTCTTCGTCGAGGCGGTGACCGTGATGCGCACCGTGGCCCTTTCCGTGACCGCGCCTCTTTCCATGACCGTAGCGCTCGCCGTGGCTACGTTCCTGCTCGGGCTGACCGTGGTCAGCATGTTCCCGCTCGGGATGCGCATGCCCGCGCTTGCGACGGTGGTCAGCCGCACGCTTACGCTGCTCGGTTTCGAGGGCGAGGATTTCGGAGTACTCGCTACCGCGCACGCAATCAGCGTCGGGCGCGTCATAGTGGCGAGTTATTGCGGCGGGTCGGTTCGGTGCCGTTCGACCGGAGCTGTCAGAAGTGGGCTGGGTGTGGGCGGCGGTGCCCTGTGCGTTCGCGTCAGTCATACTTCTACGCTACCGTCTGCGCTCGCCGGTCGCTAGAGGGTCGGGTGTGATGGAGTCGAAAACACCCAAAAAGAAATTTGTGTCACATAAAAGAAAATTTGTATATATCCTAGGAATCTTTGATTCAGTGGAGTAGCGTTAAGCACATGGGAGCGACAATCCAGCCGTACCCATCACCATCCGGCGCTAGCGATGCGAATGCCGGCAGGACAGTTCACAACCGGTCCAAGCCATGTCGTTTGGGCCCCTGTCAACGCTGTGACAGACCCATGGATGCGAACCGTACCGGCAAGCACACACCGCTGCGAGCGCCACAACCACGCTAAGGAGCTCCATCCCATGAAGGCAGCACGCTTCTACGACCGTAACGACATCCGCATTGAAGACATCCCCGCACCCGAAGCCGCTGCGGGCGAGGTTCTGGTCAAGGTCGCATGGTGCGGTATTTGCGGTACCGACCTGCACGAATACCTTGACGGCCCCATCTTCTGCCCCCAGCACGGTCATCCCCACCCCATTTCTGGTGAGGACTCCCCCGTCACCCTCGGTCACGAATTCTCCGGTGTTGTTGAGGCACTGGGCGAAGGCGTAGACGACCTGCAGGTTGGCGACCACGTTGTCGTCGAGCCCTACATCATTCGTGATGACGTCTACACCGGCCCCGACTCCAAGGACTACCACCTGTCCAAGGACATGAACTTCATCGGTCTGGCAGGTCGCGGTGGCGGTCTGTCCGAGAAGGTTGCCGTCAAGCGCCGCTGGGTTCACAAGATTCCTAACAACATTCCCCTGGACGAGGCTGCACTGATTGAGCCCCTGAGCGTTGGCTACCACGCTGTTGAGCGTGCAGGCGAGTTCGAAGAGGGCGCATTCGCACTAGTGACCGGCGCTGGCCCCATCGGCCTGCTGACCTCCGCAGTTCTGAAGGCTAAGGGCGCTAAGGTCATCATCTCTGAGCTGTCCCCGCTGCGCCGCCAGAAGGCTCTGGACTCCGGCGTTGCTGACTACGCTTTCTCCCCCGCTGAGGTTGACGTCCTGGCTGAGATTCACAAGCTGACCGACGGCCGTGGCGCTGACATCGCGTTCGAGTGCACCTCCGTTCAGCCCGCACTGGACCTGATTCTGGATGCTCTCAAGCCCACCGGTAAGGTCGTCATCGTCTCCATTTGGGGTAAGCCCGCTTCCCTGGATGTTCAGAAGGTTGTGCTCAAGGAGCTCGATATCCGCGGCACCATCGCATACGTGAACTCCCACCCGGAGACCATCAAGCTCGTTGAGTCCGGCAAGATTGACCTCAAGCCCTTCATCACCGGCAAGATTGCTGTGGAAGACCTGATTGACGAGGGCTTCGACACCCTGATCAACCATAATGAGACCGCTGTGAAGATTCTGGTCACCACCGACCCGGAGCGTCTGGCTGAGTAATCTCTCTGAACGATACTGATTCATTCAGTTTCAGCTGATGCAGCTGTTCTTCTAGCTTCCTTAGCGTAGCTAGTGTGGGGTGAGGTTCCATTCAAGGAGCCTCACCCCACTACTTTTTTTGTGTACTTTTTACCGGGCATACTTTACCGGGCATACAAAAATCCCCGGTTCCAAAGAACCGGGGATTATCTGTGCGCGAGGGGGGACTTGAACCCCCACCCTCTAATACGAGGACTAGCACCTCAAGCTAGCGCGTCTGCCTATTCCGCCACCCGCGCAGGTGACTTTCGAACGTTTTCCTTTCGGTGCCGTTCGAAGCAACACGTAATACTATACGGACTTTCTGAGCACTCCGCAAATCGAATAAGTATGTTCTGCATCACATATTCGAGGTTGGTTGGTTCCCCACACCCCGGGCGATCTTCTCGCACCTTGAGTAATATGACCGGCACGCCCACTCGACTGCCATATTTTCGGTCATAACGACTAGAATAAAAAGCATGAATAATGAGAACCTCTCCCGCGAAGAAGCCGCAGAACGTTCGGCTCTCATCAGTGTCGACACCTACGACGTGCATGTCGACCTGACTAACGCCAAGGACCCCGAATTCGAGTCCTACCCCACCGTCACCACCGTCCGATTCTCCTGCAACACCCCCGGTGCAGAAACCTTCATCGACTACATCCACCACAGCGTCGACTCCGTTAAGCTCAACGGCACCGAACTGACCCTGGCTGATGTCGTCAACGGCGCACGCATCACCCTGCCCAACCTGCAGGCAGAAAACGTACTCACCATCCACGGTCGCTCCTACTACTCCCGCTCCGGCGAAGGTATGCACCGCTACTTCGACCCCTCCGACGGTCGCGTCTACCTGTACACCCAGTACGAGCCCTCCGACTGCCGCCGAGTCTTCCCGAACTTCGAGCAGCCCGACCTGAAGGCAGTCTTCAACTTCCGCATCACCGCACCCAAGGACTGGGTCGTCAGCTCCAACGGCGTACTCGAAAGCCAGGTCGTAGACCCCACCGACGACTCCATCACCAAGCGAGTCTTCTCCCCCACCGCAAAGATCTCCACCTACATCACCGCAATCGTCGCCGGCGAATACTTCACCGCAACCACCACCTACAAGCCCAAGAGCAAGGTCAACAGCAGCGACATCCCCCTGGTCGCATACTGCCGCCAGTCCCTCAAGCCGCACTTCGACTACGACCATATCTTCATGGTCACCAAAAACGGCCTGGATTTCTTCCAGGATCTCTTCGACTACCCCTACCCGTACCCCAAGTACGAGCAGGCATTCGTACCCGAATACAACATCGGCGCAATGGAGAACCCCGGCCTGGTCACCTTCACCGAAGACTACATCTTCGTCTCCGGCGCAACCGAGGACGACCTCGAAGGCCGCACCAACACCATCTGCCACGAAATGGCACACATGTGGTTCGGCGACCTCGTCACCATGAAGTGGTGGGACGACCTGTGGCTCAAGGAATCCTTCGCAGACTTCATGGGCACCCTCGGCGCTAAGGAAGCCAACAACTTCAACGACGCATGGGTCACCTTCGCGAACAACCGCAAGGCATGGGCATACATGCAGGACCAGCTGCCCACCACCCACCCCATCGTTGCTGACATCCCTCACCTGGAAGCAGCCTCGCAGAACTTCGACGGCATCACCTACGCAAAGGGCGCATCCGTGCTCAAGCAACTGGTCGCCTACGTCGGCTTCGACACCTTCATCGAGGCAGCACGCGTGTACTTCAAGCGCTTCGAGTGGGGCAACACCTCTCTGAATGACTTCCTGCAGGTACTCAACGAGGTGTCCGGCCGCGACATGCAGGCATGGGCTAACGCATGGCTGCAGACCTCCGGCGTGTCCGCACTGGGCACCAAGCGCGTCTACGGCGAAGACGGCCAGCTCACCGACCTGATCCTCACCCAGGAACTGCCCGCACAGCAGCCCGCAGGTCTGGGCCGCCCCCACGTGGCAAAGCTGGAAACCTTCGCGCTGACCGACGGCAAGCTCACCTCCACCGGCCTGCTCTCCCTCGAGTACCCGGCAGAGCCCGTCTCCGAGCACCGCGTGGAGCTCACCGACGAGCAGAAGAAGCTCGTTGGCGAAGCTGACCTGCTCATGCTCAACGCAGAAGACCACACCTACGCCAAGGTCGCCCTGACCGACGAAGACGGCCTGCAGGCAGCTATCGAAGGTGTCTCCACCCTCGAATCCGCGCTCTCCCGCGGCCTCATCTGGGGCTCCCTCTGGGAGAACGTGCGCGATGCACGCCTGCCCGTCACCACCTACGTCGATGCAGTCGTACGCAACGTCTCTAAGGAACCGAGCGCATCCCTGCTGGGCACCATGGTCAACAATGCACAGGTCGCTATCGCAACCTTCTCCGCACCCACCGGCCGCGAGCGCCTCTACGACGCTCTCTACGACGCATTCGCAGCCGCACTGGCGCAGGCTAAGCCCGGCTCTGACGAGCAGCTGATTCTGCTGCGCGGCCTGATTTCGGTCTCCACCAACGCGACCAAGGGTGAAGAGCTCTGCCGCGATATTGCCCGCGGTGCTTTCGAAGACACCACCGGCGATATTGCTGACGCAACCGGCATTCCTTACGACCAGAACCTGGGCTGGAGTGCACTGGGTGCGCTTGCAAGCCGCGACCTGGTGACTGTTGAGGATCTGGACCGTGCGGCGAAGTATAGCCCCTCCTCGATTTCTTCGAATGGTTACGCGTACGCGATTGCTGCCCTGCCCTCTGCTGAGCGTAAGGCTGCCGCGTACAAGACCATCATGGAAGACGAGTCGCTGTCGAACGACGCTCTGGCTTCGACCATTAACGGTTTTGCTCGCGGTCCGGTTGAGCTGCGTGAGTCCTACTACGACTCCTACTTTGAGGCTCTGCTGCCCATTTGGGCGTCCCGTTCGATTGGTATGGCGACCCGCATTGTGCGTGGCCTGTACCCGAAGGCTCCGTACAACACCGGCTCCACCGAGGGTCTGGGCGTTGAGGGTAACCCCTCCGTTGCGTTGGCTCAGCGTTGGCTGGAGGCGAACCCCGAGGCTCCTTCGGCTCTGCGTCGTCTGGTTCTGGAGGCTCAGGATCACGGCCACCGTTCGATTGTGGCTCAGAAGTTCAACGCTTCTCTGCAGGGCTAAGCTGCATGGTTTGAGGGCTTGTGGCGGGGTGCTATGACCACCCTGTGAGGCTCTCAAGTTGATTAATGTAGACCGCCGCTTGGCGCTCACCCGGTTTTGAACCGGGTGGTGTCGGGCGGCGGTCTTTTTCGTGGCTTTCTCAGCCGAAATTTTTGTTTCGGGAGGGTCTACACGGCAGGGTCGCGGCTCTTTAGTGCCTTGACGTGGGCCGGCGTTACCGGGGCTGATTCCCCCAAAAATAAAACTATATGCACCCGGTGCTAAAAGACAGATAAATGTCACCCCTATTTGTGAGCTGTCTGCACTGAAACCATGAGAGAATAGACTAGGTATCCGCTCGCTTAGACATATCAGAAGGAGTTTTCAGTGGTCGATTACGCACTCGGTGACCGCGGTAGCGTTGACATTGTCACCGATGATTACTACGAAGCAGAAACCCTCCAAATCTTTGAGGAACTGCACATCGACCGTGAACGGATCTGGTACGGTGAAGCGCGCCTGGTTCCCGAACCGGATAACCCCTACGAGCCCGATAGCATTGCCGTCTACGTTGACGAATTCAAGGTAGGCCGCATGAGCGTGGAAGACTCCGCCGCGTACTGGGATTCCATTACCCGTGTAGTCGCCTCCAGCTACGAACCTATCGCGCACCTGCTGCTCTCCGCTGTTGCCGTGCGTGCTGAAGGCGGCGGTATGCACGTGAAGAGCACCGGTGTGCTCTCCCTGTCCGCACCCGGCTCTCTCTTCCCCCTCAACGACGCACCGACCCGCGCGACTCTGCTGCCCCAGGGTCCGTCGATGAAGGTGCTCGACGAGAAGGAACACTCCGAATACCTGCACAGCATCCTGCCGCCCAGCGGTGAAGGCCGCGTGATCCTGACTCTGGAAGCGAACCAGCTCAAGACCTCCGACGGCCGTTTCGTTGACAGTGTTGAGGTGCGCCACGACCGCAAGCTTGTGGGCCGCCTGAGCACTCAGATGTCCGAGCAGCTGACGCCCGTCATCCGTTACGCGTTTGAGAACGACCGCCTCACCAGTGCCTGGGGTACTATTCGCGGTAACACCCTGGAACTGTCCCTGACCGTTCAGGCTGCACGCCCCGCCGATATTCCGCAGGAATGGTACGAGACTCTGCCCAATAACGTTCCGGCACTGCTACCCGCCGGTGAAGAATACGAGGTGCCCGCCGCATTCGTGCCCACCGAAGGCGAGCGTCACTACCTGGAGTCTTCCGCACAGCAGGCACCGAAGAAGCGTCGCGGTTTCATGAGCTCCCTGACCGGAAGTTCCGTTGCTTCTGAGCCGACCCACCATGAGCCCGCCGCCGAGAAGCCGCTCATCGAGTACAGCCTGGAAGAAGAGGAGTACTACGAGCCGAACGAGCGTGACCGCCTGCTGAACCTGGTCAAGGGTGCAGGCCTCGCCGTTCTGGTCGCCGGCCTGATCTCGATGCTGTGGACCCCGATGCTCGGCATCCTCATCGCTATCCTGGGTGGCGCTGTTGCGGCTGTGGCATTCTACTTCGGTCGTCAGCCCTACTACGATGACTACGAAGCCTACGACGACGAGTACGAGGACGAAGAGGCTACCGTGGAAGAGGAAAAGCCCGAATCGAAGGCATAAGCCTCTTCCCTCAGAACATACGCACAAAGGGCGGCTACCCACCATTACGGTGAGGTAGCCGCCCTTTCACGTACCCGGTTTCTCCCGGAACGGTTAACTCGGAACGGTTAAACACAGGGGGGTGAAAGCTCATACAAGCTTTCACCCCCCCCCCGCAAGGAGTCAAATCTTAATCCTGGCCGTAAGTAGCCATGAACTGATCCATCGTGTCATTCTGCAAAGCGTAGGACAGGTTAGCGTTCGCAGCCTGGTTCACGATAACAATCGACTGACCATCGTAAGACCAACCCGGGCCAGCGTTCGGCAGGGTGGTCATACGCATCGTGGTGTCACCGCTGGTCAGCACCGGAGCCGCAATCTGGGCAATCTGCGCAGCGTTCAGACCGGAATCCACACGCATGTAGTCAGTCAGAGACTCAATAGAGGACTGGAAAGACGCAACATTGCTCAGTGCGCCCTTAGCCTTCATCGTGTTGTATAGGCCGCGCAGGAATGCACGCTGGTTACGAACACGCTGGTAGTCACCATCAGCAAAAGAGTAACGTTCACGAACAAAGCTCAGAGCGCCACTACCGTTGAGGTGCATCAGACCCGGCGTAAAGGTCCAGACGTTACTGGTGAATGCGAAGGGCACCTGGACGTCCACGCCGCCAATAGCATTCACGAGAGACTTGAATCCTTCGAACTCAATCTCAGCCACGTGGTCGATCTTGACACCCACCAGGTTCTCAACGGTTGCCACCTGCAGAGAGATACCGCCGTAGTTCAGCGCCGCGTTAATCTTTGCCGCACCGTAACCAGGGATGTTCACCCAGGTATCACGCATAATCGAGATGATGTACACACCCTTGCCGTCAGCCGGGATGTGCATCAGCATGATGGTGTCCGCACGAGAACCGCTCACCAGAGCAGCCTCAGAACCGGAACGGGTATCGCTACCGAGCAGCAGGATGTTCTTGCCGGGACCCTTCACGACATCGTAGCTGTAACCTTCATCCAGGATGCCGTCGCCGTCCTTATCGTGCTCGCTCGCGTTCGCAGCAAGAGCCGCAGCAGCATCGGAGCCACCATTTGTAGTGCCGTTCTTGCCGGTATCAGAGTTGGTCAGCTCCGTCACGTTGAGCTTCTTAGCCTCGCCAAGCTGCTCCTTAATTTTGCTGAGGTCTTCGTCCACCTTAGTGATGGAGTCGAACTTTTCGGTCTTGCTATCCCAGGTATGGCCAGCACGCCAAATAAAGAAACCAATACCGAGGGTAATAACCAGCAGAAGAATCAGCAGGATCAGCAGGGCACGCTTGACCCATTTCTTCTTCTGCGACGGTTCAGAGTGAGCGTCGCCCATTAAGTTGTCCTTTGTTTGAGGTGGTGATACGCGAGGCGCGCAGCGCATCCAGCGAAGTCTCTAGAACACAGAGAGCCGGAAAATAACCCGCCGATATGGGGCGGTGCTGGAGGGCACAGAAAATGCACAGCTCGCAAAATACTTTCCCATTGTAACGCCGTCAGCGGGTCTACGCACCGGTGAACGAAAGGTTTTACATTACAACTTTCCTCACGTTTGGGCAAATATTTCAGCTCTCACCGTAAAACGCACAATGCCCCGCCTCCTTGAAAACCAAGGAGAAAGGGGCATTGATCTCGCTAAAAAGCAAAACTGGGAAAGAAGATTTACTTCTTGCCGAAGTTGCCGAAGCGTGCGTTGAAGCGCTCGACGCGACCTGCGGAGTCCATGATGCGCTGCTTACCGGTGTAGAACGGGTGCGACTCGGACGAGATTTCAACCTCGACGATCGGGTACTCGTTGCCGTCTTCCCACTTCTCGGTCTTGTCCGAGGTCATGGTGGAACGGGTCAGGAAGACCTTGCCGGATGCGAGGTCGCGGAACAGAACCAGGTTGTAGTCCGGGTGGATTTCTGCCTTCATTGATATACCTTCTTCTGCTACTGGATTTTGCCAGTAGCCCTTATATAGATGGAGTAGGTTTTTCGATGTGCAGCTATCGAGAAAATCTCAGAGCGCATCACCATTGTGCCCGCATAGGGCGTGCACAACCCATTAAGGGTACCACCTTCACGGATTAAATCCCAGTACGTTCCCTCACAGGCACCAACCTGCACACCGCAAGGGCGCCCGAAGAAGGCACTCGCACGGGTTAAGAATCAGGTGAGAACTCAGGTTATGAGCGCGGGCGGGTCTCCCAGAACGCTACGGCACTCGCCGCCGCAACATTCAAAGAATCCACACCGTGCGACATCGGAATCATCACCGTATCGTCACACGCCGCCAGGGTGCGGGGCGACAGACCGTGCCCCTCCGTGCCCAGAATCAGCGCAAGCTTCTCATCCCGGCGAGCAGACAGCTCCTCCAGGGTCAGCGAATCCTCCTCCAGAGCCAACGCCGCGCTCTTAAAGCCCAGCTCGTGCAGGGGCTGCAAGTCAGCAGGCCACGACTCCAGGCGAGCCCACGGCACCTGAAAAACAGTACCCATCGACACGCGAATCGAGCGGCGATACAGCGGATCAGCGCACTGCGGAGTCACCAGCACAGCATCCACGTTCAGGGCGGCAGCCGAACGGAAAATAGCTCCCACATTCGTGTGGTCCACAATATCTTCCAGGATTGCCACGCGAGAGGCACCCTGCAGCAACTGCTCCAGAGGCTGCGGCTCCGGACGAGCCATCGCCGCCAACGCGCCACGATGCAGATGAAAACCGGTCACCTGCTCCAGCTGCTCCTCACTACCCACATACGCGGGAGTATCAGGATGGGCACGCAGAACATCCACCAAATCATCAGCCCACTTCTCACTCATCAGGAAAGAAACGGGCTGATGACCGGCAGCGAGCGCACGACGAATCACTTTCGAGGACTCCGCAATGTAAATACCCCACTGCGGCTCCATGGCGCTACGGAGCTTCACATCGGTCAGCTGCGTGTAGTAGCGCAAAGCCTGCTCGGGTGCCTGCGCCAGAGCCGTGACCGACTCGATGGCGTAGACACGCTCGGCACGCTCAGCAATCTGTTCGGCGCTCAGCTGTTTCGGGGCACGGCTCATGCGCGCTTGAACGCGGAGTAACGACCCGCGGAGGTGACGGTCAGAGCCAGGTCCATATCGTAGGTTGCTGCGAGGTTCGCCTCGGTAATGGTGGACAGAATCGGGCCGGCTGCAACCACGCCGCCGTCACGGATCAGCAGGGCGTGGGTGAAGCCCGCCGGGATTTCCTCGAGGTGGTGGGTGATGAGCACGGTAGCCGGTGCGTAGGGGTCAGCGGCAAGCGCGGTCAGACGCTCGACCAGGTCCTCACGGCCGGAGATGTCCATGCCTGCGCCGGGCTCGTCCAGCAGCAGCATTTCCGGGTCGGTCATGAGGGCGCGGGCAATCAGTGCACGCTTGCGCTCGCCGTCGGAGAGGGAGCCGAAGGTGCGGTCAGCGAGGGTATCGACACCCCACTCAGCCAGCAGCTCGGTTGCACGCTCGTCGTCCATGACGTCGTATTCTTCCTTCCAGCGGCCGGACACAGCGTACGCTGCGGTCACGACAACGTCGGAAACCTTCTCGTTGGCGGGAATCTGGGTAGCCGAAGCACCGGAGGACAGACCAATGCGCGGGCGCAGGTCGAATACGTCAACAGCGCCGAGGGTCTCGTCAAGGATTTCAACCTCGCCGCTGGTCGGGTGCAGGCGGGCTGCCGCAATCGAAAGCAGAGTGGACTTACCGGCGCCGTTGGGGCCCAGAACGACCCAGCGTTCACCTTCGTTCACAGTCCACGAAACGTTGTTAAGGATGGGGCGGCCGCCGCGAATCACGGAGACATTCTGAAGGTTGAGTACGGTGCTCATGGTTCTTCTTCCAGTGAGTTAGATGGATGGGATGCGCCCCTCACCCCGCAACCCGTGCCGGGTTATCGGAGCGGTTGGCGCATAGTGCGCGGGTACCCCACATTGGGCTCCTCGCGCAAAGCCTTAGGGGCTATAGGTGCCTCCGCGTCAGGGGCGGCGCACCTCATCAAATGTACCTTGTCAGAGGGGCGGGCGCATCCGCGACGGCACCTATAGCAGCTGAAGTTATTAGTCGATGAAGCCGCGTGCGCCGCCAACCAGCTCAACGTGGCCGGTCTCAACGTCTGCGGTGACCATCTTCGCGATTTCCTGCGCGAACTCGTTGACGGTGTAGAGCTTGCCGGCGGTCTCGCGGCGCTGCTCAATAGCGCCCGGGTGCAGGCGGTTCAGCAGGGTCGCGGTGACGGTGCCTTCAATCATGTCAGCGGACACGACGACCAGGGAGATACCCTTCTCGGAAAGTGCGGGGATCTCGGCGATCAGTGCGTCTTCGCCTGCGCGCTTGGACTCTGCGACGGGCTTGTACTCGTCCATGGTCTCAACCTCGCGGATGAAGTGCGCCTGGTGGCTGGTCACGAACACGATGCGTGCGCCTTCGGGCATCTTCTCTGCAGCCAGGCGTGCCAGGTTCAGCTGTGCGTCACGGTTCAGGCGCATTGCGTAGTCTTCGCCCATGCCGGTTTCCATGCCGCCCGAAGCGTTCAGGATCAGGTAGTCCAGGGAGCCGAAGGTCTCCACGGCGGTGTTAACGAGGTTCTGCAGGTCCTCATTGTTGGTCACGTCAGCCTGCACTGCGATTGCCTTGCCGCCAGCCTCTTCAATAGCCTTGACGATCTTGTTCGCGCGCGGTGCCTTGGAGCGGTAGTTCACCACAATGTTCGCGCCCTCAGCGGCGAGAATCTGTGCGGTGTCTGCGCCAACGCCGCGGGAGGAGCCGGTAATGATGATGGTCTTGCCGGTCAGCTGTGCCATAGTTTTATGTCCTTAAAGTTTAGAAAGGGTGCGCCCACGTTCAGGCGCTTCGTGCAGTCCGTACGGGGTGGGGTTAGTGACCCATGCCCAGGCCGCCATCAACAGGGATGACAGCGCCAGAAATGTAGCTAGCCTCATCGGATGCGAGCCAGCGAATCACGCGAGCGACCTCTTGCGCCTCCGCGAAACGACCAGCCGGGATGGACGCGAGGTAGTTCTTCTTGGTCTCTTCGGGCAGAACCTCGGTCATTGCGGTGTTAATGAAGCCCGGTGCCACCACGTTAGCGGTGATGTTACGGCCGCCCAGCTCACGGGTGATGGAGCGCGCCATACCGACCAGTGCAGCCTTGGACGCGGAGTAGTTGACCTGACCGGGGGAACCGTACAGACCCACCACGGAGGAAACCAGGATGATGCGGCCGCGCTTGAGCTTCAACATGCCCTTGATGGCGCGCTGAACCACACGGAAAGAACCGGTGAGGTTGGTGTCGACCACGTCGGTGAAGTCGGATTCCTTCATGCGCATCAGCAGCATGTCGCGGGTGATACCTGCGTTGGCGACCAGCACCTCCACGGGGCCGAACTCTGCTTCAATTGCCTTGAATGCTTCGTTAATGCTGTCGGCATCGCGTACATCTGCCTTGACGGCGAAAAATTCTTCGGGGGCTTCACCGCTACGGTAGGTGATGCAGACGTTGTGTCCTGCTGCCTGGAATTCCTTGGCAATTTCGTAGCCGATGCCTCGGTTGCCGCCGGTGACCAGCACGGTCTTGGGAGTGTTCTCGCTCATGAGCTTCCTTGATGAGTCGACCCCTCACGATCAGAGCCGATGCAGCGGCTACACGGTTGGGGTGTGGACGGATGGACAGACAAACCCTATTTTACCGCGTTTTAGCGCAAAGGTGCCGCAGGCTACACTTCACTCTTGAACACTGAACACCTGCTCCCCTTCTTTTACATGCCTCATCTGGCGCGTACACTAGCTGAAGCGGAACAGCCCGCACCCCTTTTCTGCCCGGTCGCGCGGGCACGGAATAACACCGCACGTCGAGGCGCAATAGTAAGGATAAGAAGACATGGATCTGCTCGGTTCACTTTCTCAGGATGCACAGCCCGAGTACGCCAAGTGCTCCCGCAAGGGCTGCCAGCAGGCGGCAGAATTTCAGCTGCTCTGGAACAACCCGAAGGTGCACACCCCCGAGCGCCGCAAGATTTGGTTGGCGTGCTCCGAGCACGTGGGTTGGCTGGAGAATTACCTGCGCGAGCGTGAGTTCTGGAAGCAGACTCTTCCGTTTGAGGGGTAGTGCCACTTGAGAGGTGATGTCGCTTGAGGTGACTCTGCTTGAGGGATAACCCCGCTTATCGAAAGTAATTTCGATATATGCTATATTTATTCTAATTAGTTCGAGTGAACATCCCGATACCCAGGCAACCACACTCGCTGAGCATTCGCATTCAAGGAGGCACCTCCCCATGATGGGCTATTCGCACACCGTCAGCGCCGCAGCTGGCTGGCTAGTGCTCGTCGAGACGGGAGTGGTGCAGGTTCCCGATACCCCCACCCTCATCGTGACCACCCTGGCGTGCGCCGGTGCGGGCATGCTACCGGATATTGACCACCACAACGGCAGTATCGCCAACTCCATCCCGCCCATTTCACGCTGGGTAGCACGCATCGTAGGGGCGGTCAGCGGCGGACACCGCAAGGGAACGCACTCCATTTTGGGTCTGGTAGTCTTCTGGGCAATTGCCTATTTCAGCGCCAACCTGAGCTACAACGGAATCCCCTGGGCTTCACTACTTCTTGCCGCATTCTCGGGCGGCCTGGCATTGCGCGTGCTCGGCGCACCGGGTGGATGGATCGGTGCCGTCGCCCTCGGGTACGCCGCCTACACGACTGATTCGCTGGCACTGCTCCCCTGGGCTATTTCGGTCGGTGCCACCATTCACCTGATTGGCGACCTGCTGACAACCCGCGGACTGCTACCCCTCTACCCCATTGTTATTAAGCCCCTGGTGGCATCCCCCCTATGGAAAAAGAGCGGCTACATGGCACTGCCGATCCTGGGTGATGCTGGCAGCGTACGTGAGAAGGCACTCGTTCTAGCACTGATCGGATACGTCGCCTGGTACGCGGCAGCCATGATGGGCTTTACCGAATACCCCCTTCAAGTGTTTGGGCTGGGTATTCACGCCACATAACGTGCCGCATAACTAAATTCTCACCAAGGGCAGCAAAGCGCCCCGTCACTTCCCTATGGAAGCGGCGGGGCGCTTTTCTAATCCTTATCCCGACCTATCGGGGTGAGAGATTAAGCGTCCTGGATGGGCCAGAAGACGTCAACCTCAACGTTCTCTTCACCGGAGGTGGGGTACTTCTCGAACTCAGTGTTGTGCATTGGCAGTTCTCCTTCGTGAGCGGGCGGGAATCTCTTCTCCCCCGCGCTAGCTCACCATCGGTAGTGAGCCCTAATGTTTCGCGTTTGCGTCCTCGCAGTGGCGGGAACAGTTACAAGTCTACGCCCCATGCATGTTGTGTTTCTACCATTTTTCCCACAATGTATGTAGAGACACATGAAAAATTCAAAAAGCCCACACAGACCCTCTGAAATATCGACCGAGAGCTTTTCTTTCCCTCAGAAAAACCCACAAGGCAACATTATTTCCCGTCAAATATGCCGCAAGTTTCGTGTGTCAGAACCCACAGTCCCCATGCACAGGAACGCAATAA
Organism: Rothia sp. HMSC061E04; assembly: GCF_001813685.1. NCBI lineage: Bacteria > Bacillati > Actinomycetota > Actinomycetes > Micrococcales > Micrococcaceae > Rothia > Rothia sp. HMSC061E04. Next base: position 124,521 of record NZ_KV813706.1, read on the forward strand.
CAGCACACACGCTCAGAAAACAATACAACCCCACGGGTCAGGTCACATTTTTCCGCACTATTCACGACAAAAATACCGACAATATCTCCGCAACACATTTTCAGAACACAAAAAATACGCCCTGGACAATACACCCCAGACAATAAAACAACGCGCAATACACGTAAAGAGGCCCCGGCGCCACACGGTACCGGAGCCTCCCCCATGCTTTGATGTTCAGCGGATATTGCTTACGCCAGCGAAATCAGATCCTGGTAATCCTTCGACCATAGGTCCTCCACCGCATCCGGCAGAAGCAGCACACGCTCAGGATCCAGCGCCTCCACGGCACCCTCATCGTGAGAAACCATCACAATAGCACCCTGGTACGCCTTCAACGCGTTCAGAATCTCCTCACGTGAGGCAGGGTCCAGGTTGTTGGTCGGCTCATCGAGCAGAAGCACATTCGCGCTCGACGCCACCAGGGTCGCCAGGGACAGACGGGTCTTCTCGCCTCCGGAAAGCACACCGGCAGGCTTATCCACGTCATCGCCGGAGAACAGGAACGAACCCAGAATCGTACGCACGCGGGTGTCATCCAGATCCGGCGCAGCAGACTTCATGTTTTCAAAGACAGTGCGGTCACCATCAAGAATTTCGTGTTCCTGCGCGAAATACCCCAGCTTCGCGCCGTGACCGTACACAACCTCACCGGTATCAGGCTCGGTGGAACCAGCCAGCATGCGCAGCAGAGTGGTCTTACCGGCACCGTTCAGACCCAGCACCACCACGCGCGAACCGCGGTCAATCGCCAAATCAACGTCCGTGAAAATCTCCAGAGAGCCATAGGACTTCGACAGGCCTTGAGCAGAGAGCGGAGTCTTACCGCACGGTGCCGGATCCGGGAAGCGAATCGCCGCAACCTTATCGCTCTGACGCTCCTCCTCCAGGCCGCGCAGAAGCTTCTCAGCACGCTTAATCATCTGCTGAGCAGCAACAGCCTTCGTCGCCTTCGCGCGCATCTTATTCGCCTGCTCCATCAGAGCATTCGCCTTCTTCTGCGCATTCGCACGCTCACGCTTGCGGCGGTGCTCATCCTGCTCACGCTGAGTCAGGTAGTTCTTCCAGTCCATGTTGTACTGGTCAATCACGCAGCGGTTCGCGTCCAGGTAGAAGACGCGGTTGACGACCAGCTCCATCAGGTCAACATCGTGGCTAATGACCATCAGGCCACCCGAGAAGTTCTTCAAGAAATCACGCAACCACAGAATCGAATCGGCATCCAGGTGGTTGGTCGGCTCATCCAGCAGCATGGTGTCCGCATTGGAGAAAAGAATACGCGCCAGCTCCACGCGGCGACGCTGACCACCCGACAGAGTAGACAGCGGCTGGGCGAGCACACGCTCCGGCAAGTCCAGGTTGGAGGTGATGACCGCCGCCTCCGACTCAGCCGCGTAGCCGCCACCGGCAATGAACTCAGCCTCAAGACGGTCGTAGCGGCGCATACCCTTAGCGCGCACCGCCGGGTCTTCACTCGCCATATCGTCCTGCGCCTGACGCATCTTGCGCGCCACACCGTCCAGGCCACGCGCCGAAAGGATACGGTCACGCGCCAGCTGGCTCATGTCATCCACCTTCGGGTCCTGCGGAAGGTAGCCGATAGTGCCGCTGCGGGTCACCGTACCGTCAGCGGGCAGGGTTAGACCGGCAAGCACCTTAGTCATAGTGGTCTTACCGGCACCGTTGCGGCCCACCAGACCAATCTTGTCGCCCTTATCGATGCGGAAGGTGACCTCTTCCATGAGCAGGCGCGCGCCTGCACGCAATTCGAGGTTCTGTACAGCAATCATGGGTGCCTTTCCGGATGGCGGTCTGGTGTGTGGGTTGATAGTGCTCGGTAGGCGGGATTTGCAGCGTTAGAAGCGGCGAGCGCGCAGAGCACCTCATCAATTTTAGTGCAGGTGTGCCGAGTGCGCATGTGGGGCACCTTTTGTTTTTGCGGTGTGCGGTGTACTATACATACCGGACACCACTCATAGAACATTGTTCAAAACTGGGTTGTGACAAGCAGTCAACCACCGCCACCCTCAACTCTGTAGAAAAATCTGCAGAGCAATACGCATCAAAGGAGTACCACCCCAATGACCGATTCCGTGCGCGAATCAGCCCAGGAACCCCAGGCACCTCAGGCACCGCGCCGTAACGTAGCGGCAAAGACCTCCCTCGCCACCGACCTCTCCCTCATCGCAGTGTTCGCGGGCTTCATCGCCGCGCTCGCCATCATGCCCGCCGTCAGCTTGGGCGGCGTTGCGGTTCCCTTCACCTTCCAGACCCTCGGCATTTACATCACCGCACAGGTGCTCGGCGGCAAGCGTGCCACCGCCTCCGTGGCGCTGTACCTGCTGGTTGGTTTCGCTGGCCTGCCCATCTTCGCTAAGGGCGGCGCCGGTTTGGGTACGCTCGCCTCCCCGAGTGCTGGCTACCTGCTCGGCTTCCTGCCCTTCGCCGCTATTGCCGGTACCCTCGCCTACCTGTTCACCCGCAACACCCGCTCGATTGGTGCGACCTTCCTTATGGCTCTGGTCGCGAACTTCTGCGGTTTTGTGGTTCTGACCGCCTGCGGTATCGCCGGTATGATGGTGAACGCCCACATGACTTTTGACGCCGCATTCAGCGCGGCAATGGTATTCGTTCCCTGGGATCTGGTGAAGTCCACGATCGCGGTTCTGGTTGGTTTGTCGGTACGCCGCGCCTTCCCGTCCCTGACTTCTGCCCAGCGTTAAAGGCACACAATGTGCCGCACGAGAGGATAGCTATGTTTTTTCGCCGCTCCACGCGCCAGCCTGCACCGCAGCAGGTGCAAGGCGAGCAGGTGGTGAGCGCCTCTACCAGCATGCCCGCCCTTGAGCTTGAATCGGTGAGTGTTTTCACTGAGCTGCCCGAAGGCGGGCATCGCCGTATCCTCAAGGATGTGAGCCTGCGGTTCACGGCGAAGCGCACTGCGGTGCTGGGTCTGAACGGTAGCGGCAAGTCCACCCTACTGGGGCTTTTCAATGGGCTCACCCACCCGGATGAAGGTATTGTGCGCGTAAACGGTGTCGACACCATGGAGGCACTGAGCCGCGGCTCGACGGGCACTCGCAGTAATTCCCAGGGTGCTCGCGGTCATTCGCAGGGTGCTTTTGAGGGTGTGGGTATGCTCTTCGCCCAGCCGGAGGCGCAGCTAATTATGCCCACCGTTGCCGAAGATATTGACCTGAGTCTGCGCCGTGCCGCCGCCGTTGAAGGTAGTGCCCTCAGCGGTGAGCAGCGCCTCAAACGGATTCGTGAACTGCTCCGTGAGCGCGGCCTCGAGCACCTGGAGAACCAGAGCGTTTTCACCCTTTCAGGAGGCGAAAAGCAGCTGGTCGCTCTCACCAGTGTGCTGGCGGCGCGCCCGCAAATTCTTCTGCTCGATGAGCCGACCACCCTGCTGGATTTGCGTAATCGCGCGCGGCTACTCAAGCATTTGGAGTCGCTGGATCAGATGCTGGTGCTCAGCACGCACGACCTGGATTTGGCGGCGTCATGCGATGAAGCCGTGATTATTCATGACGGCCGTTTGCTCGCCCAGGGGGATGCGGCACAGCTGGTGCAACAGTACCGCACGTGGTGTGCCGAGGGGTTCCCCAACGAGGGTGCAACCGAAGGTCTGGATTCGGCAGGAGGCACGCATGGGCGCTAACACGCCGCGCGTGAATCCTCGTGTGACTCCTCAGGTGAATCCGCGCGTGAATCCTCGCCCTGCTTCTCAGGACTCAGATTTCAACCCCGGTACTCTGCTGGTGGGTTTCTACCAGCCGTTGAACACGCCGGTGCATCGGGTGCCGCTATGGTTCAAGGGCACGCTCTTCTTTGGGCTGTTTCTGCTGTTGGCGGTGACCGGCTGGCAGGTGGCGCTGGTGGCTTTGGTTGTCTCCACGCTGTGCGCGTTGTGGGCTGGTGTGCCTGCCTCCCAGCTGTGGCTGGTGGTTCGCACGCTGTCTCTGCTGCTACTGATTATGGTCGCCTATTACGTGTTTACGGGGCAGTACGCCTCCGGCGCGGATGCTATCGCGACCATGCTGACGGCTTTTTATGCGTCCCGCGCTCTGCTGGTGAGCACTCCCCTGCCGGTTCTGATTGATGGCTTTGTGAGGCTGTGTTCGCCGCTGCGTTTCGTGGGTCTTTCTCCCGAGCGTCTGGGCCTGCTGATTGCGTTGATGGTCCGGTCGATTCCGGCGCTCATGGACCGTTGGGGTGCGTTGCGCAGGGCGGCGGTGGCGCGTAACCTGCCCAAGCGCATGTATTGGCGGTTGCTGATTCCGTGGGTGGTGCAGGCGGTTGATTACGCAACGGCGACCGCTCGTGCTTTGCGGGCACGACACGTAGAAGAGCTGAAATAACGCAGATACGCGAGAGGGGCGGGATGAACCTACAGGTTCATCCCGCCCCTTCGCTTTAACTCGCCTAGCTAGGCTGGTTTAGGGCGTTTCAATGAGGAGCGCCGCCGGGAGCTGCTCCCACCACAGGTACCAGTCGTGCTGGCCGTAGAGCGCCTCCACGAGCTTGTCGAAGCCACGGTAGACGCGCACCGGCATCGCCGAGGAAACCATCGTGTGCTCGACCGCCAGAATCTCTGCGTCGCGGCGAGTTGTGACCGGTACCGGCGTGTAGAACTCGATAAAGTCCGAGGCGATAACAGCCGGGTAGGCGTCATCGCGTTCAAGCCAGTAGCGGGCAATGGACAGCAACGTTTCGGGGCTGGGGCTGGAGTCCCACCCACCGAAGGGCAGGTAGGCAAACACCCCGGAGGCGTCCCACAACGGCAGGTCCATGATGAGCAGTTCCGCGGCGCTGTCAATGTCGGTCGTTTTGACCTTCTCATTGATGATGCCGGCGGTCAGCTCGAAGGGGTACTCCGCTTTCAGGGGCATACCAATATCGTCTTCGCCGAGTTCGCCGTTTTCCATGAGGCGGCGGTAGGTCTGCAGGTAGGTGCTCTCGTTCAGGTGCCGGAACGCCTCGTGCGCGGCGATTTCTACACCGACTTGATCCAGGTAATTGTGGTGGTCGGTGATGAGGTCGTGTGCGTACCGCTTGATGGTGTCGGCGGTGATGTCCTGCACGGGGGTTGAGGTACGCAGGGAGACGTTATTCTCGATGGTTCCGAGCAGGGTCGGGTCGAGGGCAACCACGATGGGGGTTGTTCCCCGGTTCTTGCCTTCGTGGAAGTGTTCGAGGTATCGCCGGTTAAGTTCGGCTCGTGGGGCGCCGTGGCGGATTCGCTCGTGTGGGTAGGGATACAAGGCGACGAAGCGCTCGTAGAGCTCTGCCATGGTGTTCTCCGATGTTTGGTTGCCCCCAGTTTATCGCGTATTTTCGCACAAAAATACGGGTTTTTGGATGTTTTATCAGGGCGCGGAGGGCAAGCATTTTTTTCGTTTGATGAGTGTGTATCGGTGTGTGCTAAACACGCTTAAACTGCCTTTGTGTTGGGCGGTTTGCGCACCCGTTTTCGCCAGAAAAAGTTAGAAATTTTTTGCCACCATATGAGATTTTGGGCGAGTTACACCGGGCGGTGCAAAAGGGTTCGGAGGACACTTTCGTGGAGGTGCGGGGCGCCTCCTGCAGGTCGGTATCCGCTGCAGAACTCGGGTAGAACAGGTACCAAGTTAATGATTTGCAGACATAAAGCACCCTATTTTCTTCTTCTGCGCGTCATATTTGACGTATTAGGGGCGTATCGGGCGAGTTCTGCCGCCGCCGCGTAGCTGTTGGAGTAAAGTGTTTGGTACCAGCTACCACCCGTGCCGCGTTGGTGCGGAAAACGTCGCTGGGACCATCAACTCGCAGGAGTTCAAACCAACGGAGGTTCTCATGTCGAACAACTACTACAAAGAGATGGTTCGCCTGGCAGACAGCATCGCTGATAAGGCGCATGAGGGGCAGACTGACCGTAACGGCTGGCCCTATATCTCCCACCCTCGCCGTGTGGCTCTTGGGGCGCGTAAGCTTGTGTGTGAGTTGGCTGCCGCAACTCACCCTGATATCTCTTTGGAGGAGCTGAAGGCTGAAGCACAGATCGTGGCGCTGCTGCATGACACGGTGGAGGATACCGGCGTTTCTCTCGCTTTCTTGGCGCGTCACTTCTCGGCGCGTATTGTGGATGCGATTGATGCCTTGACCCGCCGCCCGGGTGAGTCGCGTGAGTCGTATCTGAGCCGGGTGCGTGTGAATGATTTGGCTCGCCTGGTGAAGCTTGCCGATGTTGCGGATAATACTGACCCGCACCGTCTGGCTCTGTTGCCGGAGCCGACCCGCTCGACCTTGATAATCAAGTACGAATACTCGCTGAAGCTGCTGCACCTGGACGACTAGGTTCAAGGCTGACCATATAGAAGCCGCCCGGTATGGATTACGTTCCATGCCGGGCGGCTTCTATGAATCATCTATTGACTTAGCTCAGGTGAGAGACTGCGTAATCAGCTTCTTCCTCGGTGAATCCTTCAATGGAAGAAGTCAGCTGAGAACGGATTGCTTCAGGAGACATGTTCATAGTCTTCTGGTAGCTCTTTGCACTCTCCAGGGCATTCGCGTTCCAGTCAGCCTTCATATTGTCCACTGCATACTGAGCAGCTTCAGGAGTAAACTTTTCAAATTCACTAGTGAGCTGGTCGTAGATACGCTGCTTAGACATGTGCATGGTGCGAGAATAAGACTCTGCCTTCTTCAAAGCAGACTTATATTCGCTAGGAACGCTGTTATCGTTCTGCTTTGCGTTAGATTCCGCCCCAGCTACGGTAGAAGACTCAGTACCAGTTCCCTGAGAATTCTCATTAGTAACAGAAGAAGAATCAGCAGCTGCCGAAGACGAAGAAGCACTCGTAGACTTGCTGGAGCCACCGCCCATCATTGAAGCGCAACCACCAAGAAGAACAAGAATAACGAGAGTGATAAACCACCAACGGAGGTAGAAGGGCTTCTTCTTAACGTAGACAGCACCGTCAGCGGCAATAATCTTTTGTGCCATGATTTCCTTTCAGCTTTCCTCAAGCAACCGTTGCATGAGAGCCTAGTATGATGTGAGTGTATGATTCACAAGGAAATATACTCGACCCCCCCCCAAAGTCAAAGCGTCCTAATTGTTTCAGCAAAATACATGACTACCATTATTAAATTACTTTTAAATCTGGGATTAAGACCACACATTCACTTCATGTAAAAACGCACAAAAATACCGCCCGGTGCCGAAGGCATACACCTTCCGCACCGGGCGGGTACTTTATCTGCGAGTCAGGAGCTTAGATGTTGAAGCCCAGCGCGCGCATCATATCGCGGCCGTCCTCAGTAATACGCTCCGGGCCCCACGGCGGCATCCAAACCCAGTTCACACGCCAAGAATCAACCAGGTTATCCAGATTGCTCTGAACCTGTTCCTCAATAACCTCCTGCAGCGGGCACGCCGCAGTGGTCAGAGTCAGGTCCAGAATGAGGGTTCCATCCTCATCCCAGCGCAGACCGTAGAGCAGACCGAGGTCAACAATATTGACGCCAAGCTCCGGGTCAATGACCTCTTTGAGGGCTTCCTCAATTTCTTCCTGAGGAATACGACCCTGCACAGTCTCAGTCATAGTTCTATCTTTCTGTCAGAATCCGGTCAGGGAAGAAGCTTACTTCTTACCCACGTAAGCTACGTAGCCCTCTTCTTCCAGGCGGTCAGCCAGCTCGGGGCCGCCCTGATCAACCATCTTGCCGTCCACGAACACGTGCACGAACTGCGGCTTGATGTAGCGCAGGATGCGGGTGTAGTGGGTAATCAGCATGACTCCCATGTCGTTCTCGTCGTGCGCACGGTTAACGCCCTCAGACACGATCTTCAGTGCGTCAACGTCCAGACCGGAGTCGGTCTCGTCCAGGATGCCGAACTTGGGCTTGAGCAGCTCCAGCTGAAGGATCTCGTGGCGCTTCTTCTCACCGCCGGAGAAGCCCTCGTTCACGTTACGTGCGATGAACGCGGGGTCAATCTCCAGGTTCTTCATGGCTTCCTTAACGTCCTTGGTCCAGGTACGCAGGGAGGGAGCCTGACCGTCCACAGCGGTCTTAGCGGAACGCAGGAAGTTGGACATGGTCACGCCGGGGATCTCAACCGGGTACTGCATCGCCAGGAACAGGCCTGCGCGTGCACGCTCGTCCACGCTCATCTCGGTGATGTCCTCACCGTCGAGCAGGATCTGACCGGAATCAACCTGGTACTTGGGGTGCCCAGCAATGGTGGAAGCCAGAGTGGACTTACCGGAACCGTTCGGGCCCATGATTGCGTGAATCTCGCCAGAGTTGATGGTCAGGTTAACGCCCTTCAGGATGGGCTTGGTGGTTTCATCGTCGAGGATAACCGAGACGTGAAGGTCCTTAATTTCAAGAGTAGACATTGATTTCTCCTGGTAAAGCTTAGTTGTTGCTGAGGGCGAGCTCTGCCTCAAGGGCCTCGGTGAGCTGCTCTTCAAGTTCGGGAACACGAATCTGCTGAATAATCTCGTTCAGGAAGCCGCGCACGACCAGACGGCGCGCCTCAGCCTCCGGAATACCGCGAGCCTGCAGGTACCACAGGTGCTGCTCATCGAGCTGGCCGGTGGTGGATGCGTGGCCGGCGCCCTCAATCAGGCCGGTCTCAATCTCCAGGTTCGGCACGGAGTCAGCGCGGGGGCCAACTTCCAGCAGCAAGTTACGGTTCAGCTCGTAGGTGTCGGTGCCTTCTGCATCCTTACCAATCAGAACGTCACCAACCCATACGGAGTGCGCACCCTTACCCTGCAGCGCGCCCTTGTAGGTCACGCGGGACTTGCAGTTGGGTACGGAGTGGTCCACGAACAGGCGGGACTCAATGTGCTGACCGGCGTCTACGAAGTACAGGCCGTACATTTCAGTCTCAGCGCCGGGAGCGGTGAACTTGGTGGAGGGGGTCACGCGCACCAGGTCGCCGCCGAGGGACACCACAACGTGCTTGAAGCGTGCGTTGCGGCCCAGCTTAGCGTAGTGTGCGGAGGCGTGGATTGCGTCGTCAGCCCACTGCTGCACGGAAACAACGTTCAGCTCAGCCTCGTCGTTCACCACGAACTCAACGTTCTGTGCCAGGACGGTGGAGCCGGTGTGGCGCAGAACCACGACAGCCTTCGAGAAGGGCTTAGCATCAATCACGATGTGCTGCGCGGCAGCCTCGTTGCCGGTGCCGGTGATGTCGATTTCCACGTGCTCAGTCAGTTCAGCTTCGGCGGGGATGGTCACCACGGTTGCTTCGGTGAAGCTGGACCACGCGTTTGCTGCCACGCGGTCCTCGGGGATACCTGCGGAGCCGATGCGTGCATCCTCGCGGGAGACAGCCTCAACCTGAACCTGCTCGGGTGCAGTGATCTGCGGTGCCGGTGCGGTGCCGGTCGGCTTCTCCAGGTGCAGGCCGCCCAGACGCTTCAGCGGGGTGAAGCGCCAGTCCTCTTCACGACCGGTCAGGGGTGCGAAGTCCTCCACGTTGTAGGAGGTCTTACGCTCTGCACGGGATGCTTCGAGTACCTTCTGGATGTTGTTCGGGTTGGAGCCCTGGTGGTGTGCCTCGGTGGCGCGCAGCAGGGTGTCATCGTGGGCGAACTCGGTGGCGAGCTTCTCGCCCTCCTGGTCCATGCCGGGGATGATCGGGGAGTGGTAACCCAGGGTTTCTTCGTTGGTCGGCATTAGCCCACAGATCCTTCCATCTGAAGTTCGATCAGGCGGTTCAGTTCGAGTGCGTACTCCATCGGCAGCTCACGGGCGATAGGCTCAACGAAGCCGCGGACGATCATCGCCATTGCTTCTTCTTCGCTCAGGCCGCGCTGCATCAGGTAGAACAGCTGGTCCTCGGAGACGCGGGAAACGGTCGCCTCATGACCCATGGTCACATCGTCCTCGCGGACATCCACGTAGGGGTAGGTGTCGGAGCGGGAAATGGTGTCCACCAGCAGTGCGTCACAGACCACGGAGGACTTAGAGTGCTTAGCGCCCTCACGAACCTGAACCAGGCCACGGTATGCGCTGCGGCCGCCGTTACGTGCCACGGACTTGGACACAATGGTCGAGGAGGTGTTCGGTGCAATGTGAACCATCTTCGAACCGGTGTCCTGGTGCTGACCCTCACCCGCGAATGCGATGGACAGGGTCTCACCCTTAGCGTGCTCACCGACCATGTAAACAGCCGGGTACTTCTGGGTGACCTTCGAACCGATGTTGCCGTCCACCCATTCCATGGTGGCGCCCTCGTGCGCAACAGCGCGCTTGGTCACCAGGTTGTAGACGTTGTTCGACCAGTTCTGGATAGTGGTGTAGCGAACGCGTGCGTTCTTCTTCAGCACAATCTCAACCACTGCGGAGTGCAGGGAGTCGGACTTGTAGATGGGGGCGGTGCAGCCCTCAATGTAGTGAACGTAGGAGTCTTCGTCCGCAATAATCAGGGTACGTTCGAACTGACCCATATTCTCGGTGTTAATGCGGAAGTACGCCTGCAGCGGAATCTCCACGTGAACTCCCGGGGGAACATACACGAAGGAGCCACCGGACCATACAGCGGTGTTCAGCGCGGAGAACTTGTTGTCACCAATCGGGATGATGGAGCCGAAGTATTCCTTGAACAGTTCGGGGTATTCGCGCAGGCCGGTATCGGTATCGACGAAGATCACGCCCTGCTTCTCCAGATCCTCACGGATCTGGTGGTACACGACCTCAGACTCGTACTGTGCAGCCACACCCGCGACGAGGGAGTTACGCTCCGCCTCGGGAATGCCCAGACGCTCGTAGGTGGTGCGGATGTCCTCGGGCAGTTCCTCCCAAGAAGCCGCCTGACCCTCGGTCGAACGCACGAAGTACTTGATGTTATCGAAGTCGATTTCGGAAAGATCCGCACCCCAGGTGGGCATGGGCTTACGCTCGAAGAACTTCAGCGCCTTCAGACGCATGTCCAGCATCCACTGGGGTTCGTTCTTCTTCGCAGAGATGTCGCGCACGACGTCCTCGTCCAGGCCGCGCTTTGCTACCTGGCCTGCTTCGTCGGAGTCTGCCCAACCGTACTCGTAGTTGCCAATGCCCTCGAGTTCGGGGTTCATCTCCAGGATCTCTGAAATGACGGTGTCGTTGGCGTTCTGCCCAACTTTCTCAGTCATTACGGCCTTTCTTCGATGGTTATTACATTTCTCGCCGCCACCTGCCGGATGCAGGCGCGGTAGTTTTAGGGGCTGTTGCCGCGCTCGACCACGGCGTTTAACGCAGCGTGGGGCGGGCGGGTTCCAGCGTGCGGGTCGCACCCTTGAGGGGTTCATCGGGGTACGCCGCGGGGTACTGCGGTAAGCGTTACGCGGAAGGTTTCTCTAGGAATAAGTTTCTCTAGGATTCTTCTGCGTTCTTCTCACCCTCGGCGGTGACGCGGTTCAGGGGCACGTGCGTCGTACACACGTGAGCACCCGAAGCCATGGTTGAAAGCCTACGGACATCAACGCCGAGCAGGTCAGAAATAATCCCGGTTTCCTGCTCACAGAACACTTGGAAGTCTCCAGCGAGGTCGCGTACCGGGCAGTGACCCTGACAGAGCTGAATACTTGCCAGAAAATGCTCGGGAACGGTCCGTCCTGCAGGAGGCGCGGTGACCTGAGCGGTCGCCACGAAGCCGTCCTTACTCATTGCCTCTGCGAGCGCCTGCGCTCTGGCTGCCACATCGTCACCGGCGGCTTCTACAACGGGTCGGTAGCGGGCTTCCATTTCTGCGGCACGGGCGGAGGCGAAAGCTTCGAGGGCTTCCTGCCCAACCGTGTCGCGGAGCATTTGCAGGGCGTCGCGGGCGATGATTAGGTAGTCGTTGCCGAGGCGTTCGTGGCCCTGGGGGGCAATCACGTAGCGGCGGGCGGGTCGTCCAGCTCCGGCGCCGTGCTTTTTGATGGGCGCAACCTCGATCATGTTGTTGGATTCGAGGGCGTCGAGGTGGCGGCGTACCGCTGCGGGAGTGAGGCTGAGGAGCTCACCGAGGGTTGCTGCGGATACGGGTCCGTTGTTGAGGACTTCGCGCAGGACGCGGTCCCTGGTGCGTTCTTCTGCCTCGGCCTTGCGCTTGGATGTGCGTGCCGCGGAGGACTTTGTACTGGAAGCACCAGTAGAGCCCGAGGCGGCGGTTCGGGCGCCGTTTCGGGTCTGCGCCTCGTTCGTTGAGGCGCGCTGAGGGGTCTTATTCACGGAATACACAAATAAAGTATGTCCTAATTAGTTTTTCTTTGGCTAGTTAGGTACCCCTACTTGCTAACTTTTCTACCTTAAACTGAACTTTTGAGTCGTAGCGGGCGTGCTTTGAACGTGAGTTAGGGCATAAGATGAAGGGGCACACACGCTCCTTCATCGCAAAAATCGAAAGTGACTGTCTATGGAGACCACCACCGCGGGCCAGCAGGACCACCCTGGGCGTGCATCCGCCGCGCCAACGGCACACGCTGAGCACCACACAGAGCCCAGCGCCTCCCCCACCGCACGACGACGCATCGTCACCGAAGAACCGGCGCTCACCATTAAAGACCTCATCAAAGAGTTCAAACCCTCACGCGCCTTCCGCGCCAAATACCCCGAACGGCTCACCGCCAGCGGGCTCTACCGCGCCGTCAACAACGTCAACCTGCGCGTCTTCCCCGGTGAGGTGGTCGTCCTCCTCGGAGCCAATGGTGCCGGCAAAACCACGACCCTCGCCTGCGCCCAGGGCCTACTCAAACCCACCCGCGGTACCGTGCGCCTGCTCGGTGAAAACCCGCTGCAGGCGGATCCGGAGCTACGCGCCAAGGTCGGCATTATGCTCCAGGACGGCGGCCTACCCAACGCCATGCACCCCATTCCGCTACTCGAGCACATCTCGACCATGTACACCGACCCGTACCCGGTCGAAGAGCTTGCAGAACGCCTCGGCATTGATGCCTTCAACGGCACCACGATTCGCCGCCTCTCGGGCGGTCAGAAGCAGCGCGTCTCCCTTGCCGCCGCCCTCATCGGTCGCCCGGACGTGCTCTTCCTCGACGAGCCCTCCGCGGGCCTGGATCCGCAATCCCGCAACGTCGTCTTCGACATCATTCGTGAACAGCGTGAACTCGGCACCGCAATCGTGCTCACCACGCACCTGATTGACGACGCGCAGAAGCTCGCCGATTACGTCTACATCATTGAAAACGGCGCCACAGTTCAGGAAGGTACCGTCTCCGAGCTCATCGCCAGCGACGGCACGAACCGCCTGCAGTACACACTGGATGCACCCACCCCCACCCGTGAGCAGCTGCTGCCCGCGCATCTGCGTGCCGGTGTGGAGCTCATCGAGAAGGTGCCCTACACCCCGGCTCGTGACGGCGCACCCTCCGTGCCCGGCGCGTATGAGCTGGTCGGCGCGCTACGCCCCGAGCATCTGGCGGCGTTCACCGCGGCGCTCGCCGAAGGTTACCTCATGCCGATTTCTCTCACCATGGAACCGAAGACTCTTGAGGATGTCTTCCTCGACATTTCAGGACGTGATATCCGATGAGCAACACCGCACGCACTAACAATAACCGGGCGACCAACAACCGGGCGGCAGAAAACCAAGTAAAAGAAAAGCCTGCAGAAGAGAGCCGAGCGGAAGGGAACCGAATGGAAGAACGCACCGCGAACACCCGCTCCGCCGTAGACACTCGCCCTAAGGTCTCTTCTATTGACGAAGACGAGGAGTACATTCCCCCGCGCGCGAACTACCCGCTCGTGCGCGTGATTGAGCAGGGCCGCTACGAAACCATGGCGATGCTACGCAACGGCGAGCAGCTGATGCTCAACATTATTTTTCCCGTCATGGCGCTTATCGCCCTGCGGTTCACCGGTCTGATCGATGAATACGCGAACTCGGTGGGGGTATCCCGCATGGATGCGGCGGTCCCCGGCGTTCTGGCGCTCTGCGTGATTTCTACGGCGCTGTCCGGTCAGGGCATTGCGACCGGTTTTGATCGCCGCTACGGCGTGCTGCGGTTCCTTGCGACCACCCCCCTGGGCCGTAACGGCCTGATCATGGGCAAGTGCATTGCGGTGCTGGTGGTCGTGGCGATTCAGTTCACACTGGTGGCGGCGCTCGGGTACGGTCTAGGCTGGCGCCCGGACGCTATCGCCGTCTCGCGCTCCATCATCACGATGCTCATGGGTGCCGGCGCGTTTACGGCGCTGGGTCTGCTCATTGCCGGCACGGTGCGTGCGGAGGCGACCCTCGCCATCGTGAATATTGCCTGGGTGATTCTTGCCGGTGCCGGCGGCGTGGTGTTCCCGTTGAAGTCCTTCCCCGACTGGTACGCCGGAATCGTGGCGTGGTCGCCCTCGGCGGCTCTGGGTGACGCGTTGCGCGGCAACTTCATTCAGCATCAGTGGCTCGCCGACCCGCACTGGGTGTTGATTGTGTGGACTGGGGTCATTGGGTTTGTTGCCTCGCGTAAGTTCAAGTGGTCCGACTAGCAGCAACCTGGCAGGCAGCGCTTTTCGCGCATACAGATAAAGCAACCACAGGTTAATTAAAAGGCGGGCGCCGGATATGTTCCGATCATATCCGGCGCCCATTCATATAACACAAACCTTTAGCCTCAACCCCGCACAAAGTGCACGGTCAGAGACTAAAAGAAAGCACCTCCTCCAGAACCTTTTATCTCACCACCACAGTAAGATAATCAACGGTTCTTGCGCGGAGGAGGGGCTTCAATCACCGAGATGTAGACCGACCCAACCACTGTTTCGGTCTACAACCTTCCTGCTCAACCTTAACATGAGCTTCACCACTTACACAAAAATTGTTACGTTACTGAACAATATTCAGCGCATAGCTCACCAACACACCCTAACCACGCACCAGCCACACGCCACGAAACCCGACTGAAACCCAGCTAAAACCCGACTGAAACTCACCAAGTCCGCGCTCCGGCGGCACATTCGCCCCCGAATCGCCCCGCATCATCCCTGCGCCGTGCACGTATCACCCTGTGAATGTCTGCATTCACACACCGGATCCTGCCGCCTCGTGAACTATCCTGTTAAAACGAAAGGGTCGAAACAAACCTCCCGGCGCCCCGCACCTACCCGGGCACCTACCCGGCGCGGGAATAAACACCCCCGAAGGCACGTTACACCCGACGGACAGCGCGCTAGCACAAGCCTGCTGGCGCATCCACTCACGTTGTGAAAGGACACCCACGTGGCAGAGAACTTCCAGTGGACAGAAACCGACCAGCGCGCCGTAGATACCGCACGTATCCTCGCCGCAGACGCCGTAGAAAAGGTCGGATCCGGCCACCCCGGCACCGCAATGAGCCTGGCGCCGGTCGCCTACCTGCTCTTCCAGAAGGTCATGAACCAGGATCCCTCCGACGACCGCTGGGAAGGCCGTGACCGCTTCATCCTCTCCCCCGGCCACACCTCCCTCACCCTGTACACTCAGCTGTTCCTCGGCGGCTACGGCCTCGAAATGAGCGACCTGAAAGCCCTGCGCACCTGGGGTGCCCTCACCCCCGGCCACCCCGAATACAAGCACACCAAGGGCGTAGAAATCACCACCGGCCCGCTCGGCCAGGGCCTGGCATCCGCCGTTGGTTTCGCCTACGCACAGCGCCGTATGCGCGGCATGTTCGACCCCGAAGCAGCACCGGGCACCTCCCCCTTCGACCACCACGTCTACGTCATCGCCTCCGAAGGTGACGTGCAGGAAGGCGTCACCGCCGAGGCGTGTGCGCTCGCAGGTCA
Organism: Rothia sp. HMSC061E04; assembly: GCF_001813685.1. Lineage (NCBI taxonomy): Bacteria > Bacillati > Actinomycetota > Actinomycetes > Micrococcales > Micrococcaceae > Rothia > Rothia sp. HMSC061E04. Next base: position 140,301 of record NZ_KV813706.1, read on the forward strand.
CCAGGAGCTCGGCAACCTGATCGTCGTCTGGGACCGCAACCACATCTCCATTGAGGAAGACACCGACGTTGCCTTCACCGAGGACGTAGCAAAGCGCTACGAGTCCTACGGCTGGGATGTTCAGCGCGTGGACTGGACCCGCACCGGTGACTACGTTGAGGACGTCGCAGAACTGTACGCCGCTATTGAGCGTGCGCAGGCTGTCACCGACAAGCCCTCCTTCATTGAGCTGCGCACCATCATCGGCTACCCTGCACCCACCAAGCAGAACACCGGCGCAGTGCACGGCTCCAAGCTCGGTGCTGAAGAGGTCGCCACAACCAAGGAACTGCTCGGCTTCGACCCCGCCAAGAGCTTCTTCATCGAGGAGAACGTCCTGGCACACACCCGCCAGCTCATTGAGCGCGGCGCCGCAGCACACAAGGCATGGGACGAGAAGTTCGAGGCATGGGCCAAGGCTAACCCCGAGCGCGCCGAACTGTACAAGCGCCTCGTCGCAGGCGAACTGCCCGCAGACTACAAGGCTGCCTTCCCCGTGTTCGAGGCTGGCACCTCCGTAGCAACCCGCGCGGCATCCGGCACCGTCATCAACGCTATTGCTGACACCTTCCCCGAACTGTGGGGCGGCTCCGCTGACCTCGCCGGCTCGAACCTGACCACCATCAAGGGTGCGGATTCCTTCAACCCGGCATCGCGCAGCACCGAAGACTGGACCGCGAACCCCTACGGTCGCGTGCTGCACTTCGGTATTCGCGAGCAGGCTGCCGCAGCAATCGTTAACGGCATCGTGCTCTCCTCACCCACCCGCGCGTTCTCGGGCACCTTCTTCGTGTTCTCCGACTACCAGCGCCCGGCTGTTCGCCTCTCCGCGCTGATGGGCGTTCCCGCACTGTACGTGTGGACCCACGACTCCATCGGTGTGGGCGAGGACGGCCCCACCCACCAGCCGATCGAGCACCTCTCCTCCCTGCGCGCTATCCCCGGCTTCGACGTGGTTCGCCCCGCGGACGCTAACGAAACCGCCGTCGCATGGCGCACCATCCTGGAGAAGTCCGACCGCCCCGCAGGCCTCGTGCTCTCCCGCCAGAACCTGCCCGTCTGGGCTCGTGAAGACGTGCACGCAGACGCTGAGGGTGAGAAGTTCGCTTCTGCCGAGGGCACCGCACGCGGCGGCTACATCATGGCTGACACCGAGGGCACCCCGGACGTCATTCTGATCGCTACCGGCTCCGAGGTTGAGCTCGCTGTTCAGGCTCGCGCAACCCTCGCAGAGCAGGGCATCGCCGCCCGCGTGGTTTCCATGCCTTCGCGTGAGTGGTTCGCTGAGCAGGACGCAGAGTACCGCGAGTCGGTTCTGCCCTCCTCGGTTGCAGCCCGCGTCTCCGTCGAGGCTGGCCTGGCAATGAGTTGGTACGACCTGCTCGGCACCGCCGGCCGCGCCGTATCCATCGAGCACTTCGGTGCATCCGCCGATGCGAAGACCCTGTACCGCGAATTCGGTATCACCGCGGAGGCTGTCGTGGCTGCCGCTAAGGATTCCATCGACGCCGCTAAGTAGGCAGTAGCAACGCCGCGGTAATTGCCGCGCACACTGCGCTCCCCCCCTGTACGGGTGGGGTGCGGACGCAACGGGTAGGCTCCGGCTGACCGCTCAGCCGGAGCCTCCCGCCGCCCAGAAGATTTCACTGATATCTCAAATTTCAATTTCGACAAAGAATCGAAGGTTTTCACATGTCTGAGTCCACTCAGAAGCTTTCCGACGCCGGCGTCTCCATCTGGCTTGACGACCTCTCCCGTGAGCGTCTGACCAGCGGCAACCTCGCCGAACTCATCAAGACCCACAACGTCGTCGGTGTGACCACCAACCCCACCATCTTCGCTGGCGCGCTCTCCAAGGGCGCCGCATACGCCGAGCAGATGCGTGAGCTTGCCGCCGCCGGTGCGAGCGTTGAAGAGGCAGTCTTCGCCGCAACCTGCGACGACGTGCGCGCAGCCTGCGACGTGTTTGCACCCGTCTACAAGGCATCCAACGGTTTTGACGGCCGCGTCTCCATCGAGGTTGACCCCCGCCTGGCACGCGACGCCGAAGGCACCGCCAAGATGGCACGTGAACTCTACGAGCGCGTGGGCCGCGAAAACGTCATGATTAAGATCCCCGCAACCCAGGAAGGCCTGCGCCCCATCGCGGAAACCCTGGCTGCTGGCATCAGCGTGAACGTGACCCTGATCTTCTCCCTGACCCGCTACCGCGAGGTCATCAACGCCTACATGCTCGGCCTGGAGCAGGCGCTGGAGAACGGTAAGGACCTGTCCACCATCCACTCGGTCGCATCCTTCTTCGTCTCCCGCGTAGACACCGAAATCGATGCGCGCCTCGAAGCTGCCGGCGGCGACGCTGTGCAGCTCAAGGGCAAGGCAGGCCTGGCAAACGCACGCCTCGCCTACGAGGTGTTCGAGGAAATGTTCTCCTCCGAGCGTTGGGCACGTCTGCAGGCACACGGCGCGAACGTACAGCGCCCGCTGTGGGCATCCACCGGTGTGAAGGACCCGTCCCTGCCGGACACCCTGTACGTCACCGGCCTGGTTGCACCCAACACCGTGAACACCATGCCCGAGGCAACCCTGAACGCTGTTGCCGACCACGGCGAAATCACCGGCAACACCATCGTGCCGAACTACTCCGAGTCCAACAACGTTCTGGACGCTATCTCCGTTCACGTCTCCTACCCGGAGGTCGTGGAGAAGCTCGAGGTTGAGGGCCTGTCCAAGTTCGACGTCTCCTGGGAAGAGCTGCTGCAGACCGTCCGCGAGGCACTCGAGCAGGCTAAGTAGCCGCACCCCAGTAGCCGCCGAAAATATAGCGCGGCACTAAACACTGTCGGTGTGCACCGCCCGATGCGCACCGCAACACCGTGACCCAATCCGCCGGGGTTCCCGTCAGAGCTTCACCGCTCGGGGAATCTCGGCGAATTAGGGTGCCACTGAAACAATCCCGTCAAAACCGGTACAATACAGGGTACACACCTTCCAGAATGCGGCATCGCCTCCGCGCGACAAGGTACGAACCGCGCGCCGCACGAACCAACCAAGGCAATCAAAGGAATATATTGTGACTATCGGTCATGAAGCGAACCCCCTCAGGGACACTCGCGACCGCCGCATTACCCGCATTGCGGGGCCGTCCGCGCTCGTCTTCTTTGGCGTAACCGGTGACCTGGCCCGCAAGAAGCTGCTTCCGGCAGTGTATGACCTCATGAACCGCGGTTTGCTCCCCCCGAGCTTCGGCCTTGTCGGCTTCGGCCGCCGCCCCTGGAGCGATGACGATTTCCGCTCCTACGTACGCGAATCCGTTGAAGCACACGCCCGTACCCCCTTCCGCGAAGACGTATGGAACCAGTTCCAGCAGGGCATGCGATTCGTCGTAGGTGCCTTTGACGACGACGCAGCCTATGAACAGCTCAAGAGCACCCTTGCCGAACTCGACGAGCGTGGCGCTCACGGCAACCACGCCTTCTACCTCTCCATCCCCCCGAAGGCATTCGAGCAGGTCCTCACCAAGCTCGCCGAACACGACCTCGCATCCCGCGATAACGACACCATCAACCCCGTCGACGGTTGGCGCCGCGTGGTCATTGAGAAGCCCTTCGGCCACAACCTTGAGAGCGCACGCGAACTGAACTCCATCGTGGAGGCAGTCTTCCCGCCCGACGCAGTATTCCGCATCGACCACTACCTGGGCAAGGAAACCGTTCAGAACATCCTGGCGATGCGTTTCTCCAACCAGATGTTCGAGCCCCTCTGGAACTCCCACTACGTGGATCACGTCCAGATCACCATGGCTGAAGACATCGGCATCGGCTCCCGCGCAGGCTACTATGACGGCGTGGGTGCGGCCCGCGACGTCATCCAGAACCACCTGCTGCAGCTGCTCGCCCTCACCGCCATGGAAGAGCCCCTCAGCCTCGACGCTAAGCACCTGCGCGCCGAGAAGGCGAAGGTCCTCGAAGCAGTCCGCATCGACGACCTGCCGAACTCCTTCGCGCTCGGCCAGTACGCCGCAGGCTACCAGGGCGGCGAGCACGTCAATGGCTTCTTCGACGAGAACGACATCCCCGCAGACTCCCGCACCGAAACCTTCGCAGCGCTGAAGGTGTCCATCGCAAACCGCCGCTGGGAAGGCACCCCCTTCTACCTGCGCGCCGGCAAGCGCCTGGGCCGCCGAGTCACCGAAATCGCCGTGGTCTTCAAGAAGTCCTCCGACCGTCTCTTCGGCGAACGTGAAAACCCGCAGGTCGGCCAGAACGCCATCGTCATCCGCGTGCAGCCCGACGAAGGCATGACCATCCGATTCTCCGCGAAGGTGCCCGGCACCCAGATGGAAATCCGCGACGTCAACATGGACTTCGGCTACGGCCACTCCTTCACCGAAGAGTCCCCCGAAGCCTACGAACGCCTCATCCTGGACGTTCTGCTCGGCGAGCCGCCGCTGTTCCCCCGCCACGAAGAAGTTGAGCTCTCATGGAAGATCCTCGACCCCTTCGAAGAGTACTGGGAAGAAAACCGCATTAAGCCTGAACCCTACGAGTCCGGTTCGTGGGGTCCGCGTTCAGCACACGAGATGCTTGAGCGTGACAACCGCGCTTGGAGGCGCCCGTGATCTCGCACCTGCATAACACCACCGTTTCCGCAATCAACAAGGAACTGAGTCACCTGACTGCCGCCAACGGTAGCCTCAGCAGCGGACGAGTACTCACCCTCGTTGTTCTCGCGGAAAAGGGCCACTCCCGTGAAGCAATGCGCGCCGCAATTCGTGCCTCCCACGAACACCCGAGCCGCATTATCGTGCACATCTCCCACGACCCGCTCGACCCCGACCAGCTGGACGCAGAAATCCACCTCGGCGGCGACACCGGCGCGTCCGAGATGATTGTTCTGCGCGGCTGGGGTAGCGCATCCCGCCCGACCGAAGCACTGATCTCCGGTCTGCTGCTGCCGGACTCCCCGATTGTGGTCTGGTGGCCGCACTCGGTGCCCGAGAACCCGGCACAGCACTCCATCGGTCGTATCGCGCAGCGTCGCATTACCGACTCTGCACGCGCCGACGACCCGAAGGAAGCGCTGCACAAGCTCACCGACGTATTCCGTGCAGGCGACACCGACCTGGCGTGGACCCGCCTCACCCTGTGGCGCACCCAGCTGGCAGCGCTCATGGAGCAGATGCCTTCCTCCCCCGTGCGCCGCGTGGTTGTGTGGGGTTCGAGCAAGTCCCCGTCCGTGGTGCTGCTCGGTACGTGGCTCGGCTGGAAGCTTGAAGCACCCGTGCACCTCGCCACCATCGGTGCGGCAAACCGCGGCCTGTACCGCGTCAGCATTGAGCGTGAAGACGGTTCCGTGACGATGTTCCGCCCCGGCATTTCCGTGGCAACCATCTCCACCCCGTACGCACCCAATCAGCAGATTGCGCTGCCGGTGCGTACCCTCGCCGAGTGCATCTCTGAGGAGCTGCGCCGCCTCGACCCGGACGACACCTACGGTGACGTGCTGAAGCAGGCGCTGCGCACCGTCACCCTCGTCGATGACACCTGCCAGCCTGAAGACATGCTGGACCTCGAAGAATACCCGGAGGTTTTCGATGCCTAAGATTCAGAACATGGGCGCATCCACCCCCACCCTGGTGGCGCACCCGACCCGCGAGGCTCTCGCAGCGGACGCGGTGACCCGCATCCTCGACATCATTGAGCACGTGCTCTCTGAGCGCACGATCGCCCACATTTCGCTGACCGGCGGCACGATGGGTATCGCCACTTTGAAGGCGTGGGCTGAGAACGAGCGCGTAAAGGATATCGACTGGTCCCGCGTGCACTTCTGGTTCTCTGATGAGCGTTACGTGCCCGAGCGTAGCCCCGAACGTAATGACGGTCAGGCTATTGAGGTGCTGCTCGCTCCCCTGCTGTCGCACGGCCTGGTCGTGGGCAATGTGCACCGTATGGGTCCGTCCGATATTTTCACCGGCCTAGAAGCTGCAGCTGAGCACTACGCCTTTGAGATGCGCGACTACGCCGGTTCCGCACCGGCTGTGAGCGTGCAGATGCCCGAGGGCGCAACCGAACTGCCGCTGGCTGGTGGTCACGGTGGCGGCGCAGGTCACGAGCACAGCGGCTCCGGCGGTTGTGGTTGTGGTGGCGGCGGTTGCGGTTCTTCCGCACCCGAGCAGTCCATCGAAGAGACCACCTTGGACGAATTTGATGCTGAGGCTGCTGAGGCTTCGGAATCCGCCGGTGGTTGCGGATGCGGCGGCGGAGGCTGCGGTGGTGGTGGCGGCCAGTGGCCCGCACCGGTCTTTGACATCACCCTGCTGGGCATGGGCCCGGACGGTCATATTGCTTCCCTGTTCCCGGGCCGTAAGCAGGTTCTGCTGGGTACCGGCCTGCCGGAGGATCCGGTTGAGGGCGGTAAGGCTGTGACCGTGATGGTTTCTGATTCGCCGAAGCCGCCGGCTGAGCGCGTGTCGGTGACCCTGCCGATTATCAATAATTCGCGTCACGTGTTCTTCCTCATCACCGGTGAGGATAAGCAGGATGCGACCAGCCGCCTCCTGGCTGGCGCGAAGCTGGACGCTGAGGACCTGAACTCGCAGCTACTGCTGGAAACCCCGGCGGTGGGTGCGCGCGGTAAGAAGCAGACCCTGATTTTTGCAACCGAGGAGTCGCTGGCTCCTGAGAACCGCCCGTAAGGTTCTGGTTCTGAACTGCATCAACAAAAGAGTGGAGCCCCGGATAGTTTCGACTA